>JAPOUR010000005.1 GCA_026708565.1 Candidatus Dadabacteria bacterium | reverse complement strand
CGGACTTCCTTATCAGGTTCACAACATCAGCCTTCACGACGGGGAGCAGAAATCGCCCGAATTTCTTGCTATAAACCCCAACGGCAGAATTCCCGCAATAGTGGATGAAGACCGGGGCAACCTCGCGGTTTTTGAATCGGGGGCGATATTGCTGTATCTGGCGGAGAAGACCGGCAAATTGCTTCCCGCAGACACGGAGGGCAGATACGCCGCAATCCAGTGGCTTATGTTTCAGATGGCGGGAGTGGGCCCTATGCAGGGGCAGGCGCATGTTTTCCGCCACTACGCGCCGGAGCGCATTCCCTATGCGGAAGAGCGCTACACAAGAGAGGTAAACCGGCTTTACTCCGTTCTGGACGGGCGGCTCTCAACAGTTCCCTATCTCGCGGGCGAACAATACTCCGTTGCGGACATAGCCCTCTGGCCATGGGTGAAGGGTTGCGAAAAGGCGGGGGTTGATTTGGCGCGTTTTGAAGGACTCTCCGAATGGTTTGAGCGGGTCGGCTCGCGTCTGGCGGTCAAACGGGGAAGCGAAGTTCCGCCGCCGCCCGAAGAGACGGAAGAGGAAAAAAACCGCAGGGTCTCGCGGATTCTTGTTTGAATTTCACGGCGCGGCGGTTATGATTGCCCTTGCCCGCTTGGGGCTTCTTTTGATTTTCTGAAATGCCTGACGCAAACAGTTTTATATTCACATCGGAGTCCGTAACGGAAGGGCATCCGGACAAGGTCGCCGACCAGATATCGGACGCCGTTCTGGACGCCATGCTCACGGATGACCCCAAGAGCAGGGTTGCGTGCGAAACGCTTGTTACCACCGGGCTCGTGGTTGTGTCGGGCGAGATAACAACTTCAAGCCGCGTCAACATCACTGAAACGGTCAGGGAGACTGTGGAGCGAATAGGCTACACCGGCAGTTCAATGGGATTTGACGCCCGCACATGTTCGGTGATGGTGGCAACGGATATGCAGTCTCCCGACATTGCGGCGGGTGTTGACACCGGCGGCGCAGGGGATCAGGGGCTTATGTTCGGCTACGCAAATACCGACACGCCCGAACTGCTTCCTTTCCCGATAATGTGCGCCCACCGCCTCTCAAAGCGGCTTTCGGAGGCAAGAAAAAGCGGCAAACTGCCGTTTCTCCGTCCCGACGGCAAGTCTCAGGTTACGGTCAGATACGAAAACAGAAAACCGGTTGAGGTGGACACGGTTGTCGTGTCATCCCAGCACTCGCCCGATGCCGACAACAAGACAATACACGAGGGAATAACGGAGGAGGTTATCAAGCCCGTAATTGACGCCTCCCTTTTCACGGACAACACAAAAGTGCTGATCAACCCGACGGGCAGGTTTGTGATAGGCGGGCCTATGGGCGATGTGGGGCTTACCGGGCGCAAGATCATCATTGACACTTACGGCGGCTGGGCGCGCCACGGGGGCGGCGCATTTTCCGGCAAAGACCCCTCAAAGGTTGACCGCAGCGCCGCATATATGGCGCGGCACATAGCAAAAAATGTTGTCGCAAGCGGAGTCGCGTCCGAGTGCGAGGTTCAACTCGCCTATGCGATAGGCGTGGCAGAGCCGGTGTCCGTTATGGTGAACACGTTTGGAACTTCGGAGTTGCCGGAAAACGAAATAGCGTCCGCCGTAAGGGAGATTTTTGACCTTACGCCTTCGGGCATAATAAAGGAACTTGACCTGTTGAGGCCCGTTTACCTGCCGACCGCCGCTTACGGGCACTTTGGCCGCGAGAGCGGCAACGGGCTTTTTACATGGGAAAAAACCGACAAGACCGGGGGGCTGAAAAAGGCTCTCGGCGGATAGGAGAAAAAATGGCAAAACAAAAAACAAAAGGCGACATAAAGGACATCCGGCTTGCCGCAGAGGGAAAATTGAGGGCGGAATGGGCGGCGAAACAAATGCCCGTTCTTGAGAAAATTATGGCGCGGTTTGCCAAGTCAAAACCGCTCAAAGGCGTTCGCGTTGCGGCATGCCTTCATGTTACGACGGAGACCGGAAATCTGATGTTAGCCCTCAAAGCCGGGGGCGCGGATGTGCGCCTTTGCGCGTCCAACCCGCTCAGCACGCAGGACGACCTGGCGGCTTTTCTGGTCAAAAGCGGCATTCCGACTTTCGCGATAAAAGGCGAAAGCACGGCGACTTTTCACAAGCACCTAAAAGCCGTTCTTGCAATGAAACCGCACATAACGATGGATGACGGAGCCGACCTGACGGCGGAGATTCACAAAAATGCGCCCGCCGCCCACAAAGACATAATCGGTGGGACGGAGGAGACAACCACGGGCGTTATACGGCTTCAGAGCCTCGCAAATCAGGGAAAACTCCGGTATCCGATAATCGCCGTGAACGACGCCAAAACCAAGCACTTTTTTGACAACCGCTACGGAACAGGCCAGAGCACACTTGACGGCATCACGCGCGCGACAAACCGCCTCATATCGGGAACTAACTTCGTGGTTGCCGGATACGGGTGGTGCGGCAAGGGGCTCGCGATGAGAGCCAGAGGAATGGGGGCAAATGTGATAGTAACCGAGATTGACCCGGTCAAGGGGCTTGAGGCGAGAATGGACGGCTTCAGGGTGATGACGATGGACTCGGCCGCTTCGGTGGGAGACTTTTTCTGCACTGTTACCGGCAACCTGAACGTAATAAGAAAAGAGCATTTCCTCAAGATGAAAGACGGCGCGATAGCCTGCAATTCCGGGCATTTTGACGCGGAGATAGACTTGCGCGGACTGCGCTCCGTCACAAAGGCGCGGCGCGCCATAAGGGAGTTTGTGCAGGAGCACAAACTCAAAAACGGAAAGTGCGTCAACATTCTCGGAGAGGGCAGGCTGGTCAATCTTGCCGCCGCCGAGGGGCATCCCTCAAGCGTAATGGACATGAGTTTTGCCAATCAGGCGCTGTCGTGCGAGTATCTGGTGAAACACAAGGGCAAACTTTCCGCGGATGTTCATACCGTTCCGGAGAAACTGGACGCTGAAATTGCGGAGATAAAACTCAAGTCTCTCGGCATCGCGATAGACAAACTCACCGCGGAGCAGAAAAAATATCTGAGTTCATGGGAAGCGGGCACCTGAAACTGGTTGACGGCTCTCCGGATGAAATCAGGGAGATGTTCGGGAGTTACCTGACGGTTGTTCACGGGCTTTCAGACAACACCGCGAGCGCATACTGCTCCGACATAGAAAAATTCGTTTCTTTTGTGAAAGCAAGTTCGCCCTCCGCCGACCTGTCCGATGTGGGTCGCGGCGGCGTGAACGACTTTCTTGCCTCACTGAGAGACAGGGGCGTGAGCGCGCGCTCGGCAAACCGCTGCCTCTCATCCATAAGGAAGTTTTACCGGTTTCTGCAAAGCGAAAGACTGGTGGCCGCAGACCCCACTGAAAACATCACGGGGAGCAGAACGGACGCGTATCTGCCGAGGGTGTTGTCTGAAAAAAGTGTTGAAAAAATCCTTGACGCGCCCGGAACTGCCGGGTCTCCGGGCAAGCCTGAAACGGTGAGAGACTTCGCCATTCTTGAGGTGTTTTATGCGACGGGCGTAAGGGTTTCGGAGTTGTCTTCCCTGCCGGTGAACGGCCTTCATCCGGAGCACGGATACATACTTGTTCGCGGCAAGGGCGACAAGGAGAGGCTCATTCCGCTGGGGGAGCGGGCTCTTGAAAAGATAGGCCTGTATGTGTCCGGGGCGCGGGAAACCCTGCTCAAGGGAAGGGAGTCTCCGTATCTGTTTGTTTCCCGGAGGGGAACGCGTCTTACACGCCAGCGGCTTTGGAAGATGATAAAGTTTTACGCCCTCGCCGCCGGTGTGAATCAGAACATCAGCCCGCACACTATGCGGCACTCGTTTGCCACACACCTGCTCAACCGGGGCGCGGACCTCAGAACCATACAGATGCTACTCGGACATTCTGACATATCGGTTACGCAGATATACACTTCAGTCGGCATGGAAGAGTTGAAGGAACTTCACAACAGGTTTCATCCGAGGGCGTAGCGGTGTTTTCATTTGACCCTTATCAGATTGCGATTACCGCCGTTGTCATTCTGTTTGTGCTGACCGTGCATGAGTTCAGCCATGCGCTTGCGGCGGACGCCCTTGGCGATGACACTGCCAGAAGGTTGGGGCGTTTGACTTTGAACCCTCTCGCGCATTTGGACTTTCTTGGAACGGCGCTGTTTTTTATCGCCGGTTTCGGGTGGGCAAAGCCCGTGCCGGTCAATCCGTATAACTTGAGAAATCCCAAGAAGGATATGATAGTGATAGCCGCTGCGGGGCCGCTTTCAAACCTGCTGACGGCAATCATCGGCGGTTTTGTTATCAGGGCTGCGATGGAGGGCGGACTGCTTATGACTCAGACGGGCGAACTTGTGCGGGCGATACTGGTTTTGCTTGTTTTTTACAGTATTGCGCTTGCAGTTTTCAATCTGATTCCCATACCGCCGCTTGACGGCTCGCGGATACTTTACGGCATATTGCCGGACGGGATTGCGGAGTTTTACGCGCGGTTTGAGAAGGTCGGGATGCTTGTGCTGTTCGGGATTTTTATATTTGCAAGGGAAGGGGCGATGAGGGTTTTGTGGGGGCCGGTGGATTGGATGTTTCGCTTGTTCACGGGGATGGGGATTTTTTGAATGGGTTGCCTGTTATTCCTTGCTTCCCCGCCCTTGACATTCCCCCGCAAGTTTGAAACTCTTAACCCCGTTGTGGATTGAATGACTAAACAACAGACACTTGCGCCCCCGCCTGAAGAACGTTTCTACACCGTTGACATAGACGAGTTTGAAGGCCCCTTGGAACTGCTCCTCTCCCTTGTGAAGAAAAGAGAGGTGGACATATACGACATACCCATAGCGGAAATTTCAGACCAGTATCACCGGCGGCTTGAACTGATGGAAGACCGTAGCCTTGATGTGGTCGCGCGGTATCTTCCCTTTCTTGCCGAACTGGGGCTGATTAAATCCAGAATGCTTCTTCCCCGCCCCGAAGAGGAGGAAGAGGAGGAAGGGGTTGACCCGCGCATGGAACTGGCGCGCCGCCTGATTGTTTATGAAAGGTTTCGCGATGTTGCCGTGAGAATGGGAGAGATGAGCCTGCTGGGCAGGGATGTGTTCGCCAGAGGAGCGACTTATGCGGACGAGTTCGGCGAACCGGAAGTTGAGACCGAATTGGTCGCTTCGGGAATATGGCCCCTCGTAGTCGCGCTGTGCGGGATGAGGGCAAGGGTCAATGCGGGTGACACCGAAGATATTGAACTGCACATAGACCCCGTAACCGTTGAGCAGAGAGTCGCCGAGATCAGGGCGGCTCTGAAACAAAAGGGGTCGGTTGAAGATTTCAGCATGCTCTTTGATGAGAAACCGTCCAGGAGTCAAGTGGCGGTTTCATTTATGGCGATTCTGGAACTTGCCAGAAACCGTGTGATTGAACTGATTCAGAAGAGACCTTTCTCTTCAATAAAACTTTTTTATGTGGAGGGGCGCGAAAATGGAAAAGACCCGGATAAAGAAAATAGTTGAGGCGGTGATATTTTCATCGCCGTCGCCCGTAAGCCCGGCGGGGCTCAAGAGCGCGCTTCCCGAACTCTCGTCCGAAGACCTCGGCGCGGTTTTCAAGGAACTCGCCGAAGAATGGAAGGAAATGGACAGGGGGGTTGAACTCGTGAAGGTTTCCGGCGGCTACCAGTTCAGAACCGGGAAGGACTTTGCCCCGCAGATAACCGGCTTTAACAAAAAAATTAAAAAGTTGCGCCTGAGCAAGGCGGCGCTTGAAGTGCTCGCCGTGTCGGCGTATCAGCAGCCGCTCACCAGAGCGGACATTGAAGAAATACGCGGAGTGGATTCGTCCGCTGTCGTCAACCTGCTTATGGAGAGGGGGATGCTTGAAATCTGTGGAAGAAAAGATGTTCCCGGAAGACCTTTCCTTTATAAAACCACGGATGACTTTCTCAAGACCTTCGGCGTGGACAAACTGTCCGACCTGCCGACCCTCAAAGAGATAGAGGAAATAGAAAAAGACCTCGCCGCGCCCCCGCTGGTTATCGCCCCCAAAGATGCTGAAGATTCCTCAGACGGCAATTCAGAGCCCGGAGACGGCACGGAGAACGCGTAACTCTTCGGCGCGCATTGCCTCGCCCTCTTTTTTTCTCTTGTGCGTGTGTCCCGCGAGGTGGGCAACGCCGTGAATCACAAGTTTTTTGAGTTCCTCTTCAATAGTGATGCCGTAGTGGCGGGCGCGCCTCCGGGCGGTTTCAATGGAGAGGACAAGGTCTCCCGCAAGCCCCCGCTCCCCGTGCTCAAAAGAGAGCACGTCCGTGGTTCTTGATATGTTTCTGTAAGTCCGGTTGAGGGTTCTCATCTCCGGGTCGTCAACTATGGCGACACTTATCTCGCCCCTGACCGAAAGCAAACGTGCCGCCTCGGCGCAACAGAGTTTGACAAGCCCCGCGAACTCCGCCGCCCCCGCGCCGCTTCTGTCAACAAACGAGACCCTTGCCCCGTTTCCTGTTTTGAGTTTCCGCTTCTCCGGCACAGCGGGCAATAATATATAATCTGCGGCTGTTATGGCTACCAAAAAAGGCAAACCGCCGCTTGTGGCGATTGTGGGCCGCCCCAATGTGGGCAAATCAACTTTGTTCAACAGGATAGCCGGGGCGGACAAGTCCATAGTGGAGAGTACGCCGGGTGTTACGCGCGACAGGGTGTATGCGGACGTGAGGTGGAAAGGGGCGGAGTTTTGCCTGATTGACACCGCGGGGCTGGAGCCGCCCGGAAGCGCGGACGAGCCCGGAGCGCGTGAGCAGGCGGAGGTTGCCATTGAAGAGGCCGACCTCATACTGATGCTTCTCAGCGCGACCGATGCCCCTCTCCCTCAGGACGGCGAGATTATAAGGGCTCTCAGAAAGAGCGGGAAAAAGGTTCTCTGCGTTGTTAACAAGGTTGACCATAAAAAGCATGAGGGCCTTGTTGACGATTTTCACTCTCTGGGAGAGGTGGAGCGGGCGGGAGTCTCCGCGCTTCACGGCAGAAACATCTATGAACTTGTTGACCGGATAGCATCTCTGCTTCCGGCTTCAGAACCGTCTCTTCGGGAGGGTGAACCCGCCGTCCGGCTCGCCGTATTGGGAAAGCCCAATGTGGGCAAATCCACCCTTGTTAACACCGTTCTGAAGGCTGAAAGAATGGTAACCAGCCCGGTGGCGGGAACTACGCGGGACGCGGTTGATGTTGAGTTTGAATACGGCGGACGCAAATACGTCATGACGGACACCGCCGGTGTGCGGAAAAGGGCGAGAGTGGGGGCGGGAGTTGAGAGGCTGGCAACCCTCAGGGCGATAAGAAGCATAGCGGAGTGCGATGCGGCGGTTTTGATGATAGACGCGGCCGGGGGGCCTTCGCGTCAGGACACCCGGATTGCCTCCATTATAGAGGACAGGGGGAAGGCGGCCGTTATCGCGCTCAATAAGTGGGACCTTGCGCCCGATGGAATGGAGGAGGAGGCGGGCGACATAGCGGAGAAAACCGTCCGGCGGCTGGGCGGCGCGTTGCATTTCGCGCCGGTCGTAAAACTTTCAGCTCTTCAGGGCGGCGGCATACGCAGCCTCTTTGCCGCCGTCCGCAGGGCCGCCTCCCGGCACGGCGCTAAAATCTCCACAAGAAAACTGAACGATTTTCTCAAAAAAACGGTCGCGCGCGGGCCGTCGGTTTTCAAGGGGCGCGAGTTCAAGGCGTATTACATGAGTCAGGTGGGCGTCCGTCCGCCCGCCTTTGTGGTTTTCACAAACGCGCTGAGCGCCTCCATTCCCCGCCATTACGCAAGATATTTTGAACGTTGCCTCAGGGATGAGTTCGGCTTTGAGGGCACACCCGTGCGGCTGTTTTTCAGAAAAAGGAAGGATTCCGGCGGAAAATGACAGTGAGGAAAAGCCCCTCAAACCTCCGCCGCTTCAAGCAGAACCGCCTGAATCTCTGCGGTTTTCTCCCTTGCCTGATACAGCGCGCGGACGCGCTTTCTCGCGGCGCTTCCCATGGACTTTCTCATCCCGGCGTCTTCAATCAGCCGGCGGAGGTTTTCAGTCATGTGGCGGGTGTCTCCGGGCGGGCTGAGCAGTCCCGTAACACCGTCCTCCACCGATTCCTCTATCCCCCCGATTGCAAAGCCGACAACCGGCAAGGCAAAACACATTGCTTCTATGACGGAGCGCGGGAACGGGTCGGGATAGTTTGAGGGGATGAGGAATATGTCAAAGTCCGGCAGGCAGTCCGTCACGTTTTTCCTGAAGCCGGTGAAGATGAAGTTGTCCGCTATGCCCATGCGCTCCACTTTCTCTTTTATTTCGGACAGATGGTTGCCCACAAAAAAGCCCGGCGTGTCTCCCACTATCACGAATCTCAGAGCGGTTTTCAGTCCGGGGTCTTTGAGCAGCGCCG
This sequence comes from Candidatus Dadabacteria bacterium, assembly GCA_026708565.1. NCBI lineage: Bacteria > Pseudomonadati > Thermodesulfobacteriota > Candidatus Dadabacteria > Candidatus Dadabacteria bacterium. Next base: position 94,630 of record JAPOUR010000005.1, on the reverse strand, counting down.
CCGCCGCTTCAACGAAGCGCCCGTAACCCTTGCGTGGAACCACCCTGCCGGTGTTTCCCACCACCACCGCGCCGTTCGGGATTTGATACTCCCGCCTGACCGTTTGCGCGCGCGGCGCGGCGGGGTCAAACTCTTCGGTGTCAATTCCGTTGTGTATGACACGAACCTTGGGGTTGCCTCCGAACTGAACGGCGGTGGCCTCGGAAACGCAGATAATCCTTTTTACCGCGTCCGCGCGGGCAAGGCGCGTGATTAGAAACTTCATAAACGGCGTCTGCTGAATGTTGCGCACATGCCACACCACGGGCACGCCGTGCAGCATTCCCGTGAACGCGCCCGTTATTTTCGCTATCGTCCCGTTGCAGTGGAGAAGGTCTATGCGCCGCTCTCGTATCACATTGCCAAAGGTGAGCACAAGGGCGGCTATCCGCGCTATGTTTGCCGCCGCATAGGCGGTTTTCATCAGAGCCGAAAGGACGCCGCCGAGGGGGCCGCGCCAACTCACCCGTCCCGGCAAACTGTTCCAAAACGGGCGGAAGAGCCCGTCGGGAAATCGGGAATCAACTATAACGTCCCGGTATATCCCGTGCTCTTTGAGCCTTTCAGAGAAGATGTCGTCTCTGGGAATGAGCACAAACGGGCGGACGGAGTTTCTGTCCAGGTGCTTGAGAATATAAAACAGACTCCTTCCGGGGCCGCCGTCCCGAACGGAGTGATTGATGAAGAGAACTCTTTTTTCGCCGTTTTCCATGACAGACGGCGGGAAATCTAACACACAACGGCGTCAAGGGAATTGCCCTTTGCCTCCGCTACCGTTAGAATAGCGCCTTTGTTGGCGAATCTTCATGAGTCATTCTTCATCAGAAACAGGCCGTAAAAGCGCGGACACGCCCGGACTTATATGGTTCAACGGCTCTCTTGTTCCGTGGGAGCAGGCAAATGTTCATATACTCACCCACACCCTTCACTACGGGATAGGGGTCTTTGAAGGCATCAGGGCCTACAGGGGCGCGGGCGGCAAAACCGCCGTTCTGAAATTGGGCGCGCACATAGACCGGCTTTTTATGTCCGCCCACATCGCGGGCATTAAAATCCCCTACGGCAAAGACGAGATACGCGAAGCGGTTTTTTCCGTTCTGGAGAAGAACAGTCTCAAGGAAGCGTACATAAGGCCCATCGCTTTTCTCGGACATGGCTCAATGGGGCTGTTGCCCGTGGACAACCCTGTCCGCGTCGCCGTTGCCGCATGGGTCTGGGGTGCCTATCTGGGTGATGACGGCATTAAAAACGGCATCAGAACGAAAATCTCATCCTTTACCAGAATGCACGTCAACTCCTTCATGACAAAAGCCAAGATATGCGGCAACTATGTGAACTCCGTGCTTGCAAAGCAGGAGGCAATATCAACCGGCTTTGATGAGGCGTTGCTTCTTGACGCGGAAGGCTATGTGGCCGAGGGGAGCGGTGAGAACATTTTCATAGCGCGCGGCGGAGCGCTTAAAACCCCTCCGCTGACCTCCGCTCTTGAGGGCATAACAAGGGCGTGTGTGATTGAGATTGCGCGGGACAGGGGAATACCGGTTGAGCAGCAGCGCTTTACCAGAGATGAGCTTTATACGGCGGACGAGGTTTTTCTGACCGGCACTGCGGCGGAGATAACCCCCGTGCGTGAGGTGGACAACAGGATGATAGGGGACGGCAAGCCCGGAGAGGTGACAAAGGGTCTTCAGGAAACCTTTTTTGAGATAACGAGAGCCGAGAACGGAAAATATGGGGAATGGCTTGAGACCGCCTGACCGTTCGTTACTTCTTCCACGAATCCCTCAAAGTTGCGGTTCTGTTAAACACCGGCCGCATGCCGCTTGAATCCTCATCGGCGGCAAAATAACCCTTTCTCTCAAATTGAAAAATTGCGCCGGGGTGCGAATCGACAAGAGACGGCTCAACCGGAACATCTTTCAGAATTTCAAGGGAGGCGGGGTTTGTCAACTCCTTCAGCGGCCCGCCTGAGGCGGCGGGGTTTTTTTCTTCAAACAGCCTGTCGTAAAGCCGCACTTCGGCGCGCGCCGCATGCCCGGCGCTGACCCAGTGTATGGTGCCGCGGGGCTTGCGCCCGTCCGGGGCGTTTCCTCCGCGTGTCTGCGGGTCATACCGGCAGCGCAACTCCCTTACACTGCCGTCCCCGTTTTTGACGACCTCCTCGCAAGTGATGAAGTATGCGTATCTGAGCCGCACTTCTGTTCCCGGAGAGAGGCGGTGAAACTTTTTGGGCGGGTTTTCCATAAAGTCATCCCGCTCTATGTAAAGGACGCCGGAAAACGGCACATCTCTGCTTCCCGCAGACGGGTCTTCAGGATTGTTCACGGCGGGCAGCATCTCTTCTGAGCCGGGCGGATAGTTCGTTATGACAAGTTTCAGCGGGTCAAGCACGGCCATTCTTCTTTCTGCGGTTTTGTTCAGGCGCTCCCTGACGGTGTGCTCAAGCAGTTCCAGTTCAATCGTGCTTTTCTGCTTTGTAACGCCCGCCTTGTCACAGAAATCCCTTATGGCTTCCGGCGGGTATCCGCGCCTCCTCATTCCCGATATCGTGGGCATGCGCGGGTCATCCCAGCCGCTTACCGCGCCATCCTCAACCAGTTCGGACAGCAGCCGCTTGCTCATCACCGTGTGGCTGATGTCCAGACGGGAAAACTCTATCTGGCGCGGTCTGCTACTACCGAGCCGATGGGAGAGTTTTTCAACAAACCAGTCGTAAAGGGGCCTGTGGTCTTCAAACTCAAGGGTGCAGAGCGAGTGTGTTACGCCCTCAATCGCGTCCGAAAGCGGGTGGGCGAAATCGTAAGTGGGATAGATGTTCCATTTTTCGCCGGTTCTGTGGTGAGGGGTTTTCAGTATGCGGTATATCACCGGGTCGCGCATGTTGATATTGCCTGCCGCCATGTCAATTTTCGCCCGCAACACCTTTTCCCCCTCATCAAACTTGCCGTCCTTCATTTGTTTCAAAAGGTCAAGGTTTTCCCACCGCGACCTGTCTCTGAACGGGCTGTCGCTTCCGGGCTCGGTCAGAGTGCCGCGAAGGCGGCGAATCTCATCGGGGCTCTGGTCATCCACATACGCGAGTTCTCCAAACGTGAGATAAGAGGCGCATTCAAAAAGTTTGTCAAAGTAATCGGAGGCGAAACGCAGCCGGTCTTCCCAGTCAAAGCCAAGCCACTTGACATCCTCCTTGATTGACTCAACAAATTCGCCGCTCTCCTTTCCGGGATTAGTGTCGTCAAACCGCAGTTTGCAGATTCCGGAATTTTCCGCCGCCACGGAAAAATTCAGGCAGATGGATTTGGCGTGCCCGATGTGCAGGCGTCCGTTGGGTTCGGGGGGGAAACGGGTGACCACCCGCCCGCCGTTTTTTCCGGCGCTTAAATCCCCGGCGATAATCTCCCTTATAAAATCTCTCTTTTTGCCGCCGCTCACGCGCCGCCCCGGAAGCGCAAAGTTACTTCCACTTGATATTGCATCCCATGCTTGGAATCTGGTTTTCTGAGGGAGACTGCCCGCGCGCTATTGCATCAAGCGCCGCGCGGAGGTCTTTCCCCGTAACAGGCTTGCCGTTTTCGGGCCTTGAATCGTCAAGTTGGCCTCTGTAAACGCACCGGAAATCAGAGTCAAAAACAAAGAAGTCCGGCGTGCATGTCGCGTCATACGCCTTTGCCGTTTCTTGAGTCTCGTCAAAAAGGTAGGGAAACGGATAGCCGAGCCGGTTTGCGTCTTCAAGCATCTTTTCGGGCGAGTCATCGGGATAGTTCTCAACATCGTTTGAGTTGATGGCGACAAAACTGACCCCGCGCTCCGTATATTCGCGCGCGAGAGACACCAGTTCATGCTGAATGTGCTTCACATAGGGGCAGTGGTTGCATATAAACATCACCACGGTTGCCACATCGGAGCGGAAATTTTCAAGTTTCCTGTTTTCCCCGCTGACCACGTCCGCAAGATCAAAGTCGGGCGCTTTCATTCCCAGCGGAATCATACTTGACGGTGTAAGAACCATGGCTGTTACTCTCCGGAGCCGTCAACGAAACCTATTTTCTTATGAGTTCCGTCACAAAACGGCTTTGTCTGTGAAGCGCCGCATCTGCACAGCGCCAATTTTTCCCCGCCTTCAACTTTTGCGCCCGGAGCGCCGGTCAACTCAAAATCGCCCGAAACAATGATGGGGCCGTTTTGAAGAATCTGTATGGTTGTTTTTTCGCTCATAACAGCCAATCCTACCACAACCGCCGCGCAAGTCCACATACCGGGGGTGTGGTATAATTCACACGGATTATGAGCATTATCGCCCCCTCAATTCTCGCCGCCGACTTCACAAATCTCGGAGAGCAGGTTCGCGTTGCGGCGGACGGAGGGGCGGACTGGATACATGTGGATGTTATGGACGGGCGTTTTGTTCCCAATATAAGCATAGGAGTTCCGGTTGTGGCGTCCCTTTCAAAGACCGGCTACTGCCCGCCGATGGATGTTCACCTTATGATAGAGAATCCCGAAAACATGATAGACGCATTCGCGCAGGCGGGCGGAGACCGGATAAACGGCATCACCGTTCAGATTGAGTCGTGCGAAGACGCGCCGCCGGTTCTCTCTCACATACGTTCCCTCGGCCTCAAAGCGGGTCTGGCTTTCAACCCTTCAACGCCCGTCTCCCGCATTGGCGGCATGATTCAATATGCGGATATTCTTCTTGTGATGTCGGTTGAGCCGGGGTTCTCAGGGCAGAGTTTCATAGAGTCGTCTCTCGGAAAGATAAGGGAGTTGCGCGGCGTATTGGGCCCGCCTTCTGACGGCGCGCCAATCATTGAGGTGGACGGCGGCATAACTCTTGAAAATGCCGGGGCGGTTTTCAGCGCCGGCGCGGACGCCCTTGTGAGCGGCTCCGGCATATTCGGCAAGCCCGACATAAGCGCGGCGGTCCGGAAAATGAAATCACTTGCGGGCGGTCGGGCGCAATGAGCGATACGGACTCTGAAAGCAGTTACATACGCGAGGTGACTGACTATTTCTGCGCCCTCGCGGGCAGGGTGGCGATGATCTCCTCCGAAGACGAGCATCTTCTTATGAAGTGGCGGAGAGACGGCATATCAAAGCAGGATGTTCTGACGGGCATAAAAAAGGCGTTTGAAGGCGGCGGGGTGAAAAGGATGAGAATTTCCGCATGCAGCAGGTTTGTTGAAGAGCGGGCGGGCGGCTCTCCGTCCGTCGCCCCCGGCGGGCAGGCGGAGCGCGCGGGCGTCCATTCCGTTCTTTCGGCGGTCTCAGTGAATATGACAAATGTTCTTGCTCAAACCCGCGACCCGAAGATCGCGGAGTGTTTGAGGGCGGCGCATAAAACCTTTTCGCAGTCCACTCCCGAAGCGCCGGATGTGTGGGATTTGTTGAAGCAAACGCGCAGGCAAATGTGTGAAGATTTAATGGCTGTTTTTGAGCCGTCCCGCCGCGAGCGTATTGTGTCCGCCGCGCGTGAAACGGTTTTTTCTTCGGGGCGGAAGTTTATCAATGAAGATGAAGAGCAAAAGGTTCTGACCGCCTGTGTGGATGATCTTGTTATGAGGGAGGCCGGTTTTGAGGGGCTGTTTTCCCTGTCGGGTGAGGAAGGCGATGGGTGACAGTTGCAACAAGTGCGGCGGCAAGAAGTATCGGATAGACGGGAAAGGCGAGTTTGCGCGCGCGGTTGTGTGTGGTTGCGCCGGGGATTGCGGCGATTGCGGGGGGCGGGGGTTTCTTATTGAAAAGAAGGATGGCTACAAGTCCAAGGTTTCGTGCCGCTCATGCTCAGATATGCGCGACAATGTGAAAAAATACAACCGGGCGCAGATTCCCGCAGTAATGGCGGGCGCCAGGGTGAAAGGCGGTAGCGTGACGAACAACTACATTGCCGCCGCCCAATATGTGGAGGGTTTTATAACTCACTATCCTGAAAGGCAAGGTTTTGTTCTTTGCGGTTCCGCCGGGTGCGGCAAGAGTGATCTTGCCGCCTTGGTGGTGGCGGAACTTACGCTCAAACAAGGGGTGGGGTGTCTCTTTCAGGATTTTGGCGATTTGATTCTCCGCTTGAAAGACAGGAGCGCGGGGACTTCCGAACTTGTTGTTCTTGAACCGCTTTTCAAAATCCCGTTGCTTGTAATAGACGGCGTCGGCTCCGGCGGGAGGGAGATTACGGATTGGGAGAGGAATGTGCTTGAGAGTATTGTTTCAAAACGTCATGGGGCGAGGGCGAAGACGGTTATTACCACTAAATATGGCGAGAGCGAGTTTAAGACTCATGTGGGGGACAGAAGTTTTTCAAGGATTTCGGCGATGTGCGAGTTTTTGGGGATGGATTGAGACGGAATGTTCGTGTATCAACCTCTTTACTTCTCCCGCGAAATAAAGCGAACCCGTCAAACAACAGGGAAGTGATGTTTGAAGCGCCTTTTCCATGGCAAACAAGGGAGGCGAAACCGCCTCCGCTCTGATTTGCGGGGGCGCGAGTTTTAACAATTTTTCAGGGTCAACAAACTTTTCACCTCCGGTCCCTGTGAATATAAGGCGCGAACATACTGGAGCGATATTCTCCACAAACCTCCGGTGGTCTTTGTCATCAGACATAGCCACAACAAAAACAAACTTTTCCTCCCCGTGGCTCTCCCTTATTGACCGCGCAAGACGTTCTGCGGCGGCGGCGTTGTGCGCTCCGTCCAATATCAGGGGAGGGGAGTGGCGCAGATACTCCATTCTTGCGGAGACAAAGGCGCTCTCCACCGCCTCCTTTGCCCCGTCCGGCGTTATGTTGAAACCGCCCGCCGCCTCAAGCGATTCGGCACACGCAAGGGCGACCGCAATGTTTTCCGCCCGGAAAATTCCTTTTGCCGCCGGGCGAATGCCGTGAATCTCCCATTTAAGTCCTCCGTATGAAAACTCCCCGTTCCCCGTTTGCCGACATCTGAAATCCCTTCCGTTTACAGAAACGGGAGCATTTTTTTCAGAACAGATCTTTTCTATGACACCAAGCGCGCCGCCCTCAGCCGCCGTTACAAGAGGGGTTTCCGGCTTTGCTATTCCCGCTTTCTCCGCCGCTATCTCCTCTACAGTGCCGCCCAGATAGCGGGTGTGGTCAAGCGAAACATTGGTTATCGCCGTCCCAAGCGGACGCGAGATGTTTGTTGCGTCCCACCTTCCTCCCATTCCGGTTTCAAGCACGGCAAAATCGGTTTTTCTTTCCTTGAAAAAAATAAACGCCGCCACAGTCAGGATTTCAAAATAACTCGGCTGAACGCCGACCAGAAGCGAAACCCGCCGCGCTTCGTTTATTGCACCGGCAAATTCGGCGTCTGTTATCGGAATCCCGTCAACGCTTATTCTCTCATTCACCTTTATCAGGTGGGGGGAGGTGTAAAGGCCCGTGCGGAGACCCGCGCCGGAGAGTATTTTGGCAAGCATGGCGGCGACCGATGTTTTGCCGTTTGTTCCGGCTATCAGCACGGAATTTTGCAGTAAATGCGGATTGTCCGCCGCGCTCATGATGGATGATATTCTCTCAAGTCCGGGCTTGACAGTGTGCCGTCCGAGCGAGTTGAGATACTTGAAAGGGTCTGTTTCAGGATTCAAGAAGAACAACGGCCACACTGTGGGATTTTTCATGAGAGAGAGACAGGTGGATGCGCTTCACTCCCATTTTCCGGGCGAAACCCGCCGCCCTGCCGGACAGATTGATGCGGGGTTTTCCGTGCCGGTCGCGGACTACTTCAATGTCGCCAAAAGAGATGCCGTATCTGAAACCCGTGCCGAGCGCCTTTACCAGCGCCTCTTTTGCGGCAAAGGTTGACGCCGCCCGCTGTGTGTTCCCGACTCCCCGCAACCGCTCCGCCTCACGGCTTGAAAAAACCTTTTTAATGAATCTTTGCCCGTGTTTTGAAAGAACGGAATTTATTCTTTCGTTGTCCACTATGTCCGTGCCTATTCCAAGTATCAACCCGTTTTCCCTCCCATGACCGCCACCATATCCCTCACCGCTTTCTCCATACCGTCAAAAACCGCCCTGCAAACTATGGAATAACCAATGTTCAATTCTTCCATTCCCTTAATGCCCGCCACCGCGCCCGCATTCCCGTAGTCAAGCCCGTGCCCGGCGGCTACACACAAGCCCGCAGACAGCGCGGATGAAACGGCGTCCTTTATCAGCAGCATCTCCCTGTCCGCATCTTTTTGTGAAGACGCATTTGCAAGCACGCCCGTGTGGATTTCAACCATATCCGCCCCGATATCAGCCGACGCCTCCACCTGCTTTGGACTTGGCTCTATGAAAAGGCTGACCGCCACATTCTTTTCTTGCAGAGCGGAAACCGTTTCCGCCACCGCCCGCCGGTTTCCGGCAACATCAAGCCCCCCTTCGGTTGTCAATTCCTCCCTCTTTTCCGGCACAAGGGTGGCCGTGTCGGGAAGAACGGACAGCGCAATCTCCGTCATCTCGGCGGTCGCCGCCATCTCCATATTAAGCCGGGTGGAGACGCGCCGCCGGAGTTCAAACAGGTCGCCGTCAAGTATGTGCCTTCTGTCCTCCCGCAAATGCGCCACTATGCCCGCCGCTCCCGCTTTTTCAGCGGCAAGAGCCGCCTTTACCGGGTCCGGCTCGCTTCCGCCCCGCGCCTGCCTCAGGGTGGCCACATGGTCTATGTTTACATTCAACAGCGTCACGGCGCGCCCTCCGCCCGTTTTATGGTCTCCGCTATTTCTTCGGCGGCGCTGTTGACCGCGCTTTCATCTTCACCTTCAACCAGCACTCTTGCAAGCGGCTCTGTGCCCGAATAGCGGATGTGTATCCTTCCCGCCCTCCCAAGTTTCTTTTCCCTTGCCGCAACCAGACCTCGGAGACCCGGCATGGAATCAAACGATTTTCTTTCCCGGACACGCACATTCTTGAGAACCTGAGGGAAAAGATCAAACTCCGGCAGGATGAGAGAGAGCGGTTTGTTTTTTTCTTTGACCATATCAGCCATGAGAAGAGCCGCGAGAAGCCCGTCTCCGCCGGTTGAATAATCGGAAAATATCAGGTGTCCGGATTTTTCACCGCCGAAATTTAAACCCTCTTTTTTCATTGCATCGGCGACATTTCTGTCTCCCACGGCGGTTCGCACCATCTTCAGCCCCATGTTTTCAAGAAAAATTTCAAGCCCTTTGTTGCTCATCACAGTTGCGGCAACGGAAGGTTTTTTAAGCGTTTGATTTTCAACCATCGCCGCCGCAAACAGGGCAATGATCTTGTCGCCGTCCACCTCCCGCCCGTTCTCGCAACAGAATGACACTCTGTCTCCGTCTCCGTCAAGGGCCGCGCCGAAAGCCGCGCCGCGCCGCCTGACCTCCCGCCCCAGCGCGGCGGGTTGCAGGCTACCGCAGCCGCTGTTGATATTATCGCCGTCTGGCTCGCAACCGATTGTGTAAAGAGCCGCCCCTGTTTTTTCAAATATCTCCGGAGCGATTTCACTCATGGCGCCGTTTGCGCAGTCAAGGGCAATTTTTATTCCGGAGAAGTCGCGCCCCTCCGGAGCGGACCCGCCGAGCGCGTCTCCGTAAACGGTTTTCCACAACCCGTTTTCCTCTCCGTTTCGGGGCGGCGGCAAATCTCCGGGTTTTTCAAACTCGCTTTCTATCTCCGCCTCCGCCTCTTGCGGAATTTTCAGCCCGTCTGAATTGAACACTTTGAAGCCGTTGTATTCCGGCGGATTGTGAGAGGCCGAAACCATGATTCCCGCATCCGCGCCGCTTTCAATAATGAGCGACACAACGGCGGGCGTGGGGCATATTCCGGCGCAAACAACCCGGGCTCCCGCGCCGGTGAGTCCCCGGCATATCTCATCTTGAAGACCGGCTCCGCACTTTCGCGTGTCTCTGCCCACCGCCACCAGAGGGGCGGGCTTGTTTCTTTTCAGAATTTCCGCAATTGCAAAGCCGACCTTTCTTGCGCCTTCCGCGCTCACCGGAAAAGCGCCGGACACCCCGCGTATTCCGTCCGTGCCGAACAGTTTTCCGCTTTCGCTTGTTACTTTCCCTTTTCCCCTTCCGTTGTTTTCTGTCTTGTAATCACGGTTTTTTCAGGCGAGATGCCCATCAGCCGTATCTTTTCAGCGTGGGGGTATTTTGATTCCAGAGGCACGGTTTTTCTGCCGCCTTTCTCTATTTCCCCCGCAGCGCGGACATCGGCGTATATTGTGATGTCTTCACTGTAAAGGCTGTTTATCAGGGAGCGCGGCCCGTAAAACTTAATGTCCGCCGTGTTATTTTTCAGAGAATAAATGTCTTTTTTGGGCGCGTTTACAATTTTCACTTCAAGACTGCGGAATGTTTTTTCCACGTTTGTCTCAATGATGTTTACCGTTACCTTCACAGTTTCGCTCTCCGTGAATTCCACACGGGAATCCGGCAGCACAAGTCCCACATCCAGAGAGAAGGTTGATTTTTCTTTTTCCACCTCAATGGGAACTGTTACCACCTCGCTGATGTCCCGTATGACCTTCTGGGGGCCCCTGATTCTAACCGCCGAGGGTATGACTTTTGCCGGGCCGTCCATTTTATATCCCTGCGCGGGCTGGCCGAGGTCGGGGTTCACGCGCACGAATTTCTCAAGAATTGTGTCTATGTCCAGATTGACCTCGCGGGGGCTTATTCTTACTATCTGCACATTTCTCGGAAGGCTGACTGATTCGGGGCTTATCTTGTGGGAGAAAGTTCCGGTGTTTTCATCCCGAAGGTCTACATTTATGGCGGCGTTGGTTTTCAGAACGGAGGAGACCTGACTGCGCGTTCCTTTTATTCTCAATTTTACGTAAACGGGCAGGTAGGGCTTGTTGCTGATGATCAGATTTTCCGGCAGGTTGAGGTAGTTGATGGGTATCTCAACCTCTTTTTCCAGATCGGACTCGTAGTTTGCCACAAACCACAGAGCGCCCGCAAGCAGGAATGAGAGGGCAAGCCGACCAACACTTACCGAGGACATCAACTGCTTTTCTCCTTGTCCCGCGCCGCGCCCTGTGAGTCAAGAAGAGATATAAGCGCGCTCCTGACCGCCGTTGCGTCTATTGCGAAATTCCGCTCGTTCTGAACCATGAGCGATATCTCCCCCCTTTCTTCGGAAACTACAATGACGGCGGCATCAGTTTCATTTGACAGCCCGAATCCGGCGCGGTGACGCGTTCCGAAATGATTGGGGATTTCCGGGTTTGTGTCTATGGGGAAGAAACATCCGGCGGTGTGTATCTTGTTGCCTCTGATTATCACGCCCCCGTCATGGAGGGGAGAGCCGGGGTTGAATATGCTTATCAGGGTTTCCGCGGAGACGGATGCGTCAATTACTATTCCCCCCTCGGCAAAATCGCCGAGGCTATTCGCCCTTTCTATGGCGATTATGGCGCCCGTTTTGTTATTGGCAAGGTAGTTTGCCGCCTTTACCACCTCATCCACCGTTTGCGCGTTGTAATTTGACTGCTTGAAAAATTTCCTCAACGGCGAACCGCGCCCGATACTGGCGAGTGCCGTTCTTATGTCGTTCTGAAACAGCACCACTATTATGATGATTATCGCGCTGAGGAACTCGCCGAGTATCCAGTTGATTGTGAAGATGCCCAGTTTGCCCGACAGCAGATAGACGCCGAATATAAAAAACAGCCCCATGATCATCTGTATGGCGCGTTTGCTCTGGAGAATGGATATGAGTTTGTAAATAATCACCGTGACCAGAAGCAGGTCAACGGCGTCTCCGACGCCGAAGCCGCCGGAGAAATCCAGTGACAAAATCTCCGTTATCTCTTTCATGCCGCCATCCTGTTTTTTATCGCGTCCGCCACTCTCGCCACACGCGCCATTTCCCTGACATCGTGCACCCGCACCACGGACGCGCCTTTCATAACCGCCACCGCCACGGTCGCCGCAGTTCCCTCAAGCCGCTCTTCGGAGGGAAGCCCGCCAAGCGCCTCGCCGATGAAGGATTTGCGCGAAGTTCCCACAAGAACGGGGTGGGGGAGGGCGGCAAACTCGTCAAGCCGGTTCAGTATTTCAAGGTTCTGCCGGAACGTTTTCCCAAACCCGATGCCCGGGTCAATCACTATGGACTCTTCACCCACTCCGGCCTCTATGGCTTTTTGCGCCGACAGTTTCAGACAGTCCGTCACATCTCTCACCACGCACCCGTATTCGGTTCTGCTCTGCATAATGTCTGGCCGCCCGGAGGTGTGGGAAAGGACTATCGCGCCTCCCGCTTCCGCCACAATGCCCGCTATTTCAGGCTCAAAAGCGAGGCCGCTTATATCATTTATCATTCGCGCTCCGCCCTCCAGAGCCCGCCGCGCCACTGCGGCTTTTGTGGTGTCAACGGACAGGATGCCGTCCGGAAATTTTTTCGCGCACATCTCAACAACGGGCATGAGACGCGCGGTCTCCTCCTCTTCGCTCACGGGAAGAGAGCCGGGCCTTGTGGATTCCGCCCCGATGTCCACAATGTCCGCCCCTTCATCAAACATGCGCCCGATGCGTGAAACCGTTTCCTCAATGTTTCCGTCAAATCTGCTTTGAGGGAAAAATGAGTCGGGAGTCAGGTTCACAACCCCCATTACGAGGGTCTTTGAGGTTTGTAAAACTTTGCCTTTGACCTTAAGAACCGGCGCTTGAGGAAACCGCGCCGCGCTTGTTTCACCCGCCGTCATGTTCCGGCGCCCGCCACTTTGAAATGCTTTGCGAACAAGTCCGCCGCCTCCATTATTTCGTCAATTTCTTTTCCGTCTATGCTCTCTTTCTTCAGCAGCCGCCGCGCCACCGATTTGAGCAGGTCGGTGTTTTCCCTGACCACCTTCAGGGTCTTTTTATAATTTGTCTCCACTATGTTTTTAATCTCTTTGTCTATCTCCTCGGCCGTCTGCTGGCTGTGCTCCGCGCTTCTTTGAAACTCCTTGCCGAGAAAAACCTGTTCATCGGTTTTCGCAAGCGATATGGGGCCGATGTTTTCACTCATTCCCCATTCGCACACCATTTTTCTGGCTATCTCCGTAACCCGTTTCAGGTCATTGCCCGCTCCGCTTGTGCGCTCTCCGAATATGACCTCTTCCGCCGCCCGTCCGCCGAGCAGAACCATAATCATTGCGTTCAGGTATGACCGGGACTGCGTGTATTTGTCTTCCTCCGGTATCTGCTGAGTCAGCCCCAGGGCCATTCCGCGCGGGATGATGGTCACCTTGTGTATGGGGTCTGTGCCGGGGGTGAGTTTTGCCACAATCGCATGCCCCGCCTCGTGATACGCGGTTATTTCGCGCTCTTTGTCGCTGATGACAAGGCTTTTGCGCTCCGAGCCCATCATGACCTTGTCTTTTGCGTATTCAAAATCCTCCATTGACACCACATTGACGCCGCGCCGCGCCGCGCGAAGAGCGGACTCGTTGACAAGGTTTTCCAAATCCGCTCCGGAAAAACCGGGAGTTGAACGCGCTATGACCGCGAGGTCAACATCCTCCTTAAGCGGCGTCTTTCCCGAATGAACTTTCAGTATGGCCTCGCGTCCCTTGAGGTCCGGCAGGGGGACTGCTATCTGCCTGTCAAATCTTCCGGGGCGCAAAAGCGCGGGGTCAAGCACGTCAGGGCGGTTGGTCGCCGCCATCACTATGGTTCCCCTGTTGTTTTCAAAGCCGTCCATCTCCACAAGCAACTGATTTAGGGTCTGCTCTCTTTCATCGTGCCCGCCGCCGAGCCCCGCCCCCCGGTGCCTGCCGACCGCATCAATTTCGTCCACAAAAACTATGCAGGGAGAATTCTTTTTCGCCTGAGCAAAGAGGTCTCTCACCCTTGAAGCGCCCACCCCCACGAACATCTCCACAAAATCACTCCCGCTTATCAGAAAGAACGGAACGTTCGCCTCTCCCGCTATCGCTCTGGCAAGCAGGGTTTTGCCCGTTCCCGGAGGGCCGACAAGCAGCACGCCCTTGGGAATCCTGCCGCCGATGGAGGTGAACTTGGACGGGTTTCTCAGAAACTCCACTATCTCCCTCACTTCCTCCTTCGCCTCTTCAATTCCGGCCACATCCCCGAATGTTATTCTGTTCTTGTCCATGGTCAGCATTCTTGCCTTGTTTTTCCCGAACGACATCATGCGCGAGCCGCCGGTCTGCATCTGGCGCAAAAACAGGAAGATGAGCATTATCAGGAACAGGAAGGGGCCCCAGCTTATCAGTATCTGCCCAAGTGTTTTGCCTGAACTTTTTTCGTAACTGAAGCGGGTCTTGCTGTTGACGAGGGCTTTGAGCAGGTAGTCATCGCTCACGGGGCCGAAGGTTTTGAACCCTTCCGCGCCGGTGGCTTGCGGGGTGTCATCGGCTTTGTCAACCGGCGGCGCGGGAGGCAGAAAGCCGTCCGCGAAAGAGCCTTCCACAAGGCCGCTTTCAAGGCTTATTTTCACCTCTTTTATCTTTCCGTCTTCAAGGTAGGAGAGGAAGTTTCCGTAAGAAATCTGAAGCGGTTTCTCTCCGGCTGAGTCCTTGAATTGGTAAAAGGCCACCAATCCGACAAAGATCAGCAACCAGATAAAGATGCTCCTGAAGACACTGCTTTTCATAGGGGCTTCTCAAAAATATCACACGCGGCGGACTGTTTCAATTACCCGCCCGCCGGATAGCGGTCGCCCGAATCGCACACTATGGTGACCACTTGCGCGGAAGGGCCGAGTTCACGCGCAACTTTTTGGGCGGCGATGTAGTTTGCTCCCGACGAGGGACCGGCAAGCAACCCGTTTTCCCTCGCCAGCCGCTCCGTCCCGCGCCGCGCCTCTTCGTCCGTCACCGTAACAATGGAGTCGTAAACTCCGGTGTCAAGAACATCGGGAATGAACCCGGCTCCTATGCCTGAAATGGAGTGCTTGCCCGCCTTTCCGCCGGAGAGAACGGCTGAGGCGTCCGGCTCAACCGCAACAATTTTTGCGTCCGGAAACTGTTTTGTTATCTCCCGCCCGATGCCGGTAATCGTTCCTCCCGTGCCGACCCCCATCACAAAGGCGTCTATCCCGCCGCGCATCTGGCCTGTGATTTCCCGCGCCGTTTCGCGCTCGTGGGTTTCGGGATTCAGCGGATTTGAGAACTGGTCCACAAGAAAGCGCGCCTCCGGCATTTCAGAGACAAACCGCTTTGCTTCGCTCATCGCTCCGAATATTCCCTTGTCCGCCGGTGTTTCAAACACCCCCGCCCCGTAGACGCGCGCTATCGCTTTTTTTTCGGCCTCCACATTTTCGGGCATAAACAGGGCGGCGGCGTATCCCCGCGCCGCGCACAGGTAGGAGAGCCCTATGCCGGTGTTTCCGCTTGTCGCTTCCACCAGGGTTGACAGACCCGCCCGAAGCAGTCCTCGGCTTTCCGCATCGGCGATTATCGCCGCGCAGATTCTTTCCTTGGAACTGCCCGACCCGTGCATGTTCTCAAGTTTCACCCAGATATCCGCCTCAGAGACCGGGGTTTTAAGTTTTAGCATCGGTGTCATTTTTCGTGCTTTCCGCCTTGTGAACTGAACTCTTCACCAGTAGATTGTAATTTATGGACGCAAAGATAATAGACCACAATTTTATATCACCGAAGGTCATTGCCTCATACCTGCTTGACAGTTCCGAAGGACTGGCGCTTGTGGAGAGCGGCCCGCATTCCACTTTCGGCAATGTTGAGAAGGGTCTCGCCGCGCTCGGGGCGGCGGCTTCGGACATCAGGCATGTGTTTGTTACGCACATACATCTTGACCACAGCGGCGGGGCGTGGAAGTACGCCGAAATGGGCGCAAAGGTTTATGTTCATCCGAACGGCGCGGAACACCTGACCGCCCCTGAACGTCTTGTGGCATCCGCGGCAAGGGTGTTCGGAGAGGACAATATGGCAACAATGTGGGGCGATATCAGACCGATTGACAAAGACGGAATCAAGGTGGTTGAAGACGGGCGGACGGTTTCTCTGGGCGGCCTCAAGATAACGGCTTTTGACACTCCGGGTCATGCGGGGCATCACCACTGTTACCTGACCAATGACGGCGAAATGTTTTCGGGCGACGCCGCGGGCGTGAGGATAGATTCCGGCGCTGTAATCCCGCCCACGCCGCCGCCGGAGATCAACATAGAACTGTGGCGCGAAACGGCAAACAAGATACGGAGCATATCTCCGGAGTGCCTCTGTCCGACACATTTCGGGCGGCACACCGATGTCGCCGCCCACCTTGACGACCTTGAAGAGGCGCTTGATGAGTTTTCCTCATGGGTTGGCAAAAGGGTTGAAGAGGGTGTTGCGGACGATGAGATAGCGGAGGGGTTTCAGCGGCATCTGGAAGATCGGGTGTTGTCGCGTCCGGAGGGGGAAAAGTTGCTTGACTCCTACAGGAACACGGACACGGTGGGAATGAACACCGGCGGGCTTATCAGGTATTGGAAGAAGTTCAGGATGGAAAAGTGAAACGGTTGGCTTTTGCTCCGTTTCATCAAGCAATGTATAATAGGCGTGCGTTGAATTCGGGGCGTGGCGCAGTTTGGCAGCGCACGGCGTTTGGGACGCCGGGGTCGGAGGTTCAAATCCTCTCGCCCCGACACGCTTGCCGGATTAGGCGTCTGCGCCCGTAGCTCAGCCCGGACAGAGCAACGGACTTCTAATCCGTGGGTCAGAGGTTCAAATCCTCTCGGGCGCGAAAAAAAGATATGGTGGATGTAGCTCAGTCTGGTAAGAGCGCCGAGTTGTGGCCTCGGAGGTCGCCGGTTCAAATCCGGTCATTCACCCCTGCAGGGCGCGCGTTGAAAAAATTCCATGGGACTTAAATGCGGTGTTGTCGGGCTTCCAAATGTCGGCAAGTCAACTCTTTTCAACTCTCTCACGGGAGCCGGGGCGGAAGCCGCAAACTTCCCCTTCTGCACCATAGAGCCCAATGTGGGCGTAGTTCCGGTTGCGGATGAGCGGCTGGAAAAGATAGAGTCAATTGTCCGCCCGAAGAAAACCGTTCCGGCTTTTATTGAGTTTGTTGACATTGCGGGGCTCGTCAAGGGGGCTTCCGAAGGCAAGGGCAGGGGAAACGCCTTTCTCTCCCATATTCGCGAGGTTGACTTGATAGCGCATGTTGTCCGGTGCTTTGAAGACGGCGACATCACCCATGTTGACGGCTCGGTTTCGCCCGCGCGCGACATTGAGACCATTGAGACCGAACTGATACTTAAAGATATTGAGACGCTTGAAAAAAGAGAGCAAAAACTGTCATCCCAGTCAAAGAGCGGCGACAAGGAGATAAGGAAACACCTTTCCGAAGTTGAGGAACTGAGGCGGTTTATTGAGGAAGGCAACCTTGCCCGCGCTCATCCGGATTGCGCGGAGATCAACGCGGAACAGCAGCTTTTTCTTCTGACCGCCAAGCCGTTTTTGTATGTGTGCAATGTTGCGGACGGTGAGGCCGATTCGGAATTCTCGCGTGAAGTTGAAAGCCATGCGGCAAAAATGTCCGCCCCGGCGGTGAAGGTTTGCGCCAGAATTGAAGAGGAAATCTCAACGCTTGACCCGGAGGAGAGAGAGGAATTTCTGCAGGAAATGGGGATTGAGACAACGGGCCTTCAAAAACTGGTAAAAGCCGCTTACGACGGGCTTGGTCTCATAACCTATTTCACGGCGGGTCCCAAGGAAGCAAAAGCTTGGACAATCAAACGCGGGACAAAAGCCCCTCAGGCGGCGGGTGTCATCCATACCGATTTTGAAAAAGGGTTCATCAGGGCGGAGACAATCAAATACGAGGACTTTGTCGCCGCAGGGTCTGAAGCCTCGGCGCGGGAAGCCGGGAAAATGCGCTCCGAGGGGAAGGATTACGAAGTGTGCGACGGAGACATTATGCTTTTCCGCTTCAATGTTTAGGGAGGCGGGAAAGTGTCCGTATACAAAACTGCGATAAGCCCCATACTTGACAGGTTTGATTCGGAAACGCTTCATTCCCTTGCCGTTGAAAGCCTGCATTTTGCGGCAAAAACGCGCCTGACCCTTTTTCTTGCCGAACTCGCGGCAAACGGCGGAACAAGGTTCAAAGACGCCCGCCTTGAGGTCGGGTTTGACGGCATTCGTCTGGACAGCCCGCTGATGGTCGCCGCCGGGTGGGATAAAGCGGGAAGGGCGGTTGAGGGAATGCGCGCCATGGGTTTTTCGTGCGCGGAGGTCGGAACTGTTACCTTGCGCCCGCAAGTCGGAAATCCCCGCCCCCGCCTTTTTTCACTCGCTCCGGGGGTGTTTCTCAACAGTCTGGGTTTCAACAGCCCCGGCGCGGACGGAGTCGCCGGAAATCTGGAAAAGTCGTTTCCGTTCCCGATGCCGGTCGGCATAAGCATAGGTTTGAATAAGGACGGCGACCCGGCGGAGCATGCGGAAACGGCGAAAAAACTGCTCCGGTTTGCTTCGTATTTTGCGGTTAATGTCAGTTCCCCGAACACTCCGGGCTTAAGGGATTTTCAGGCAAGGGAGTATCTGTCCGAGATCCTGAAAGCGGTTGTCCCCGTTGCCGGGGAAATTCCGGTTTATGTGAAGGTCTCTCCCGAACTGTCATTTGCCGAAACGGACGGCGTGATAGACGCGGTTTTGTCAGCCGGGGCGCGGGGCGTCATTGCGACCAACACCACAAACTCGCCGCAGATTAAAGCCAAATACGGCGAGCGGTGGGCTGAACGAAGCGGCGGAGTGAGCGGAGACGATGAGGATTACAGAAAACTGTCAACCGAAAGGGTCAGATATATACGCTCTCAGACGAAGGGGAAGATAACCGTTATAGGATCAGGCGCGGTTAAGGACGCCGAAACCGCGCTTGAAAAAATCAAAGCCGGAGCGAGTGCGGTTCAACTTTTCACCGCCATAAGAGGCGAGGGGGCGGGGGTTGCCGGTAATATAAATCGCGGGCTTGTCCGGTTTATGGAAAAAGAGGGCGTTAAGTCCATCTCCGAGATTGTGGGCGCGGATGTCTGATATAGAGTCAGTTTGTTTTGACGCAGGAAGTAATCCTGTTACAATGCCCATCACTTCGTAGAAAAAGTGTGGTTTGCTATGAAAAGACTACTTGCCATTGCCCTAATTGTCCTCTTTGGGCTTTCATCACTTGCGGAAGCAACAAAGAAAGATAAGTTGCTGGACTATCAGTTTATGGAAACCGCAACGCTTGAAGATATTAAGAAAGCCATAAAGGGAGGGGCGAAAGTAAAGGCGAAAGATAGAGATGGGAAGACTGCCTTGTTCTACGCAGCAAAGTATACCCCCTATCCCGATGTTGTGAAATTCCTTGTCAAGAAAGGTGTAGAGGTCAACGCCAAGACCAAGGGACAGTATTCGGACGCTTCAACGGCATTAATGGAAGGTATTGCCAATCCTAATCCTCAAGTTATCCAGTCCTTAATTGACAGTGGTGCGGATGTCAAAGCAAGGGATGTATATGGTGGTACGCCTTTGCATTATGCGGGCATTACTTCCCACAAAGTGTTGCCCGAAACTATCATTATACTTCTTGAAGCAGGGGCGTATGTGGATGCAAAAGATGATGCAGGAAAAACGCCACTGATGGAGGCAATAACTAACCCTTATGAACCAAATCCAGATGTTATAGTTACTTTTATTGCCAATGGTGCTGATGTGCGAGAGCGAGACATCAAAGGTTACACCGTTTATGGGTTAGCCGGTAGATCTGGACGAATTTATAATTGGGAAAATAAAGATGAGGTTCACAAGGCTCTTAGAATGGGTCAACAACGAGCAAGACAGAGGATTCAGCAGTTGTTGAAGAAGAAATAGCCACTACACTTTAACCAGCAGATTGTGGCGTTGGTTTCCACTCCGCTTCAATGGTGTCGGCGCACAAGTCGGCTCCGCAGTCCCATTCAATGAAATATCCGCCACTTCTGACTTTGCGGAAACTTTCCGCATTTTTCAGTTCTTCAAACGCTTCCAGATTCAAGTAGGCCGAAACATCAAACAGCCCGGACCTGCCGTCTTCGGCTACAATGTAAAGTTTGTAGTTGTTCTTAGGTAACACTTCCCTGATTGTCATTATTCCAGCCCCTTGATTGGCAACGGTTTTTCCCCATTCATGGCAAGTTTCCAGTTTGCCGCTAAATCTTCCTTGTGAATTTCAATCCACGCAACAACAAGTTTATGCTTCTTAGGAGGCAGTTTACCCGAAAGCAACCCCCCGTCTTCAATTGAATACTCTCCCATCTGTCCCTGATACTCTGCGTGTATGTGCGGAGTGTGATGTTTTCCTATGTCACGGAAGAACATCCTGATAACTATTCCGTAAAAGACCGATATTGTGGGCATGTTCAGTTCAAACAGGGAAGACCGCTCCCGTCAACTCCTGTACTCCGAGTTAATTCTAACATACTCAAGCGACAAGTCGGACGCGAGAACAAACGCTTTCCCTTTTCCTTCCGAGAGGCGTATCTTTATTGTGTAACCGCTTTTTTTCATTATTTTTGCCGCTTTTTTCTCCACTCCCGCAATCTCCATTCCACGGCTCATAACCTTCAGCCCCTCAATAAAGATGTCCATCCCGTCAGGGTTGAACGTAGCCCCCGACCTTCCAACGGCGGCGGCCACACGCCCGAAATTCGGGTCTTCCCCGAAGAACGCCGTTTTCACCAGCGCTGAACCGCCTGCCGCCCTTGCGGCTTTGTCCGCATCAGCCGCGTTTTTCGCGCCCTCAACTTCAATCCGAACCGCCTTTGTCGCGCCTTCGCCGTCCCTCACTATCATCTCCGCAATGTCTCCGCAAACATCCGCAACCGCTTTTGAGAACCTCGCGCCGTCCGGGCTTGAAGCGGAGAAAGTTTTGTTTCCAAGCGCCCCGCCCGAAAGCAGAAAAACCGAGTCGTTTGTTGACATATCGCCGTCCACAATTATCCGGTTGAAAGAGCCGTCCGCCGCCGCGCGCACGGTTTTGTCGGCAAGGGATTTTGAAATTTTTATGTCCGTGAGAATAAAGCAAAGCATGGTCGCCATGTCCGGCGACACCATTCCCGCGCCTTTGCCAACGGCAAGCACAGTTCCGTTTTGCCCGCCGATTTTAACCTTCCTTGAAGATATTTTTGGGAAGGCGTCCGTGGTCATTATCGCCCGCGCGACTTCTTCCGCCCCGCCCGGACTCATCCGTGAAACCAGAGACGGAATCGCCTTTTTGATTTTTTCCGCCGGAAACTTTCCGCCTATAAGCCCCGTTGAAGACGGGACGGCGAGGGAAGCGTCAATTTTCAGGGCGCGGGAGAGGGCGGAGGTTGTTTCCACCGCCGCGCGGGCTCCGGCTTTGCCGGTCATCGCATTTGCGTGGCCGCTGTTTATTAGAAGCGCCTGACATTTCCCCCTGCGCATCCGCTCCGCTCCTAAAATGACCGGCGCCGCCTTGACCCTGTTGGTTGTGAAGACGGCGGACGCCACGGCGGGGCTTTCCGCAAATATCAGCGCAAGGTCAAGCAAGCGGCTTTTGATGCCGCACCGGACGGACGAAAAAAGGAAGCCGGGCACGGCGGGCGGGCGGGTTTTCAAGTTCTTCGCATTCATACGTTCAGCATATTCTCCAGAAGTTTCGCCGATTTCAACTCTTTTCCCGTCTGATACTGAACAAAGGCGTTGAGGCATTTGATGTTTTCAAGCGCGCCGCCCGCCGAGCGGAGACTGAACGCCTTGCGCGCGGGCCGCCCGCGCGACTTGCGGGCGCACCTGCCGCACAGAAAAAGACCGGACGGAAAAACCAGCACGCCGCTTTGCGGACTGTCGCCGCACCCGCCGCAGAGTGAGAAATCAACTCCGTATCCGAGTATGCCGAGCGCGGCGGTCTGGAAATCAAGAGTCGCCTGAAACCCCGCGCCGCCGTCCATCGCCTCCAGAGCGCGGACGGCTTCGGCAAACACTTCTTCGCAAGGGCTTTCTTCCTCGGACACGGCGGCGTCTATGAACTCAAGCACACAACTTGCCTGAAGAAACACCTCCATCTTTTTTGCGATATTCTCAAAACTTTTCACCACTTCGGCGTCCGTAATCGCCCGCCCGCCGGAGCGGGTGAGCGCCGTTTCAACCCTTATGAGCGCAAACGGCTCAAGCCGCCCGCCAAAGCGCTTTCTGCTGGTTGCGGCGTTTCTTGCCGCCGCCCTTATTTTGCCGAACTGTTTTGTAAACAGGGTTGTCATAATGTCGGATTCGCCCAAAGGCATTTTCTTTATGAGCAATGCTTCCGAGACGCCCGTCAAAACAGCAGCACCGTTCCCACGAACAGGTAGAACACCGAGCCCAGCATGTCGTTAAACATCATCAGAAACGGGCCGGATGAGGCCGCGGGGTCTATGTTCAATTTTTTCAAGACCATGGGAAGCACAACGCCGATGGAGGATGTCGCTATGGTTGCGGTGAGCATTGCTATGAAAACCGCAGAGCCCACCATGAAGTTGCTTGGGTCTCCCGGGTTAATGAAACCGACCGTGAACGCTCCTATAATTCCGCAGATAAGACCGAGGATCAGTCCGACTTTGGTTTCCGCAAACAGGATTGACACCACCTGCCCGCCGCTTATGCTTCCAAGCCCCAGCGAGCGTATGACCACAGTGTTTGTCTGAACGCCCACATTTCCGCCCGCCGCCATAATGGCGGGCATAAAAGCCGCGAGTATGGCGAACTGCTCAAGCGTAACCTGAAAGTTGTTCAGAACCAGAAACGCGATGAGGATTTCCCCGAGAAGCGTGAAAATTATCCACGGGATTCTCACCTTTATCTTTTCAAACACCGGCGTGTGAATGGGGTGGAGGTGATCCCCCAGTCCCACGATGCGGCCAATGTCCTCCTCCGCCTCCTCGGTGATAACATCCATTATGTCATCGCCGGTTATTCTGCCGAGAAGTGTTCCGTTCTCGTCCACAACGGGCGCGGAAAGCAGGTCGTATTTGCGGAACATAACGGCCGTTTCCTCCTGATCCATAAGAGGGGAGACCGTGGGTTGCCCCGACACCGATTCCATTACGCTCCACAGCGGGGCGACGGGGTCTGCTATTGCCAGTTTGCCCAGCGACACCGCTCCGACCAGTTTGTCTTTCTCGTCAACCACATAGATTTTGTAGTATTCCTCAACATTGTTTGATTTGGACAACTCCCTTATCTTCTCAATGGTTTCCCTGACCTGAGACTCCGGCGAGCCCTTGAGGACTTCGGTCTGCATTATCCCGCCTGCGGAGTCGTCCGGGTATTTGAGCAGCGGTTCAACTTCCCGCCTTTCCTCAGGGTCTATTTTTGAGAGGACTTCCTCCGCCTTTTCCTCGGACAGTTCCTGCAAAAGGTCGGCTGCGTCATCGGAGTCCATCTCGCTTGCGATGTCCGCTATTTCGTCTTCGTCAAGGATGGAGAGCAGTTCTTCCCTGAGGCTTTCATCAAGTTCGGGAAGCACTTCGGAGGCAACAGATTTGCTGAGGGACGAGAGCACAAACGACTGCTCGTCTCTTTCAAGAACATCAATAATTTTGGCGATTTCGGACGGGTGAATCCCGCCAAGCGCCTTTGCGACATCGGCGCGGGCGCCGTTTTCCGCGTTCCGCCTTATTTCTTCTATCAGTTCGCTTCCGGCCATTTCGGCTATTGTATCGGTCAGTTATATTAAAGCCAAACACCAAACGGGGGACAAACAAGTGCTTAAAGACAGAAGAATAGATTTCGGCGACCCGCCGCAAAAAGAATGGGAGTTGCTCAAGCAGAAGGTTGGCGGCGGCATTGAGTATATGCTTCCGGACTCGCAGAGATGGTTTCTCGCAAAGGTTGACGGAGACGGCATAAGAATTACAGCGGCGGAGAGGAATGTGCGCCCGCTTTCTGTTCCGGATGAACCCCTGATTGACTTTGCAGAGTTCAGTGTGGTTGCCGGGGCCTACAATGAGACCCTGTTCGGCGGCATAAACAATCTGCAACCCAAACTGGCGGCTCAGAAAAAGAGCCCCCACATGCGCTACATATTCATGCTGATATACAATCTGCTGTAGTTTGCGGCGCGGTCAAAACAGTATCTGTTTTCCCTTTTCCCTTATCTCGGCGGCGGAGCGGAATCCGCAGAGCATCATTGCCTTGTCAAACTCCGCCCTGAGGATTTCAAGAACCTGCCGCGCGCCGTTTTGCCCGTCCGCCGCGAGCCCCCACAGAATAGGTCTTCCCACCAGAACGGCGTCCGCGCCGAGGGCAAGCGCCTTGAAAACATCAGTTCCCCGCCTCACGCCGCCGTCAACGAGCACCGCCCCGCCGCCGTCCACCGCTTCGGCAATGTCGGGCAGGGCGTCTATGGTTGCCGGGCTTGTGTCAAGCTGGCGTCCGCCGTGGTTTGAGACCACAATCCCGCTCGCGCCGCTTTTCAGGGCAATTCTTGCGTCTTCGGGATGAACCACGCCTTTTACCAGAACGGGAAGTTCCGTTATGCCTTTGAGCCATTCAATGTCTTTCCATGAAAGGGAGGGGTCTATGGAGGAGGCAAAGTAGTTGCCGAGTCCGGAGCCGGTGTCTTCGCTCATCTTTTCAAGTTGCGCGGCGGTCATGTTTTTGATTGTCAGCCCTTCGGGCAGGCGGAAGTCGTTGCGCACATCGCGCTCGCGAGTTCCGAGAATAGGGGCGTCAACCGTAACAACAATCGCCTTGTAGCCCGCTTGTTCCGCTCTTTTCACGAGTTCGGCGGTGGCGCTTCTGTCGCGGTAAACATACAGTTGGAAGAAAAGCGGGACTTCCGCCTCTTTCTTCACATCTTCAAGGGCGGTGTTTGACAGGGTGCTGAGTATCATAAGCGTTTGCGCCTCGCTTGCGGCGCGGACGGTGGCAATCTCCGCCTGAGGAGACGCGAGCCCGTGAAACGCAGTCGGAGCGACCAGTATGGGCATTGAACACCGCTGCCCCAGAATCTCAACGGACATATCGCGGTCGGACACATCCACCATCACCCTGTAGCGGAGACGTATGCGGGAATACGCCGCGCTGTTGTCTGAAAGGGTGAGTTCATCGTGCGCGCCGGAGGCGTAATAGTCGTAAAACATTTGCGGAAGTTTTTCTTTAGCTTCTCGGTGGAAGTCGTTGATGTTAATGAGTTTTTTGGTGGTCATTTTGAATTTCTCCTTTGTATTTGAATCCTGAGTTGTTTGTAAGTTTGAAATGAATGAGTGGATTTTTTCAGCATAAAAATCCCATTTTTCTTTTTGCTTGTAAAACTTCCCATAATTACTCGGATGCCAAGTATGAAGCCAGAAAATGCGCCTTCCGTGCAAAACGGACTCTGAAGCGAACCTGTCAATCTGTTTCTTCTTCTCTATGAGTGGGAGAACCGCCTGTTCTGCTTCATTGCCCTGAGTAACCAGTATGTCGGGAGCAAGAATTTTCAACTCCCCGTCCATATATTCCCTACAGTTATCAAACAACCGCTTATCCGCTTTTCTCTTATGCTTCTTATTTAGGCAACACTTTGCAGAGTTTGCGTGAGCAAAAAAATGCTTTGCTTGAGATAACTCCAGTTCGCGGTTGAACTTTCTGAAAATAATCCACGCAAGTTCGTGGGTTCTATACCAATGCCTGCCTTTGTGCAATGAGTTAATGTCTCTTTCTACTTCTTCTTGTTTTCTTACTGCGGAAGGAAGTCTTTCTCTGTCATCAGGTTTTCCCTTGCCAGAATCCAAAGATAGAAACAGTAACCTAGGGAGTTCGTTTCGTACATACCCGCTACTCACAAAAGCCGATTTTGGCCCCGTGAACTTTTTACAATCTCCTTTGCAGATTTCTTCGTGTTTACAAGTGAAAGAGGTTGATAATATCCCTTTGCGTTTATAGTAGCCAGTCAGTTTCTGCAACATTCTAATTATACACCCTCAACTCATTATACAGCGCATCCCTTTCAACCGGCACATACCCCGCATTCTTAATCATATTCACCATAAAATCCCTGCTGTGTCCCAACTCCGAGGGCGCTCCGGCGTCGTGAATGATTTTCTCGCGCATTATCGTGCCGTCCGCATCACTCGCGCCGTAGTGAAGGGCGACTTGCGCCGCCTTTTCACCGAGCGTTATCCAATACGCCTTTATGTGCGGGATGTTGTCCAGAAACAGACGCGCGGCGGCGTGAATCTTCATATCGTAAGAGGCGGGGAAGGGCGGAATGTCTTTCAATCCGGTGTTTGCGGGCTGAAAAAGAACGGGAATGAACGCAAAGAATCCGGGCGCCTCATCCTCAAGGTTTCTCAACCTCTCAAAATGGTCAATGACGTGAAACGGCTTTTCCAGATGGCCGTAGAGAATGGTGGCGTTTGTCGGTATGCCCATGCCGTGCGCCAGTTTGTGAATCTCCTCCCATTTTGTGGCGACCGTTTTCGGGGCGCAGATTTTCTTTCTGATCTCCGGGTGCAGTATCTCCGCCCCGCCGCCCGTAAGCGCGTTTACACCGGCGGCGGTCAAATCCTCAAGGACGCGCTCAACCGGCTTGCCGCTTATCTCCGAAAACCAGTCTATCTCCACGGCGGTAAACGCCTTGATGTGACAGGAGGGCTGCGCCTCCCTTATTGCCCGGACAATGTTCAGATAATGGCTGAATTCCCAGTCGGGATGCAATCCGCCGACTATGTGAACCTCCTTGAGGTCGCTATGCAGAAGCCCCAATATCTGCTCCGTTGTCATCTCATAGGCATCGGAGGATTTTTTGGTTTTTCCAAACGCGCAGAACTTGCAGGATATGGCGCATATATTGGACGGGTTTATGTGGCGGTTGACCACGAAATAAACCTTGTCGCCGCTCTTTCTGCGCTTTACCATGTCCGCCATCATTCCGACCGTGTGCAAGTCATCCGTTTCCAGAAGCCGCACTCCGTCTTCAAAAGACAGCCGCTCGGACGCCTCCACCTTCCTGAGCACGGGAAGCAGAGACTTGTCGGCGCACAATTTCTCTATGAGTTCCGGTCTGTTTTCCAACTCTTTGACACCTTTGCCTGAATTTCCGGCGTCATTTCGGTTACTTCAGGATACCACTCCTTGATTGTGGCGTCTATTGCCATGCGCCCCTCCCTTTTTATGTCCGAGCCCACGGGGGATGTTTTTTCAAACTCAATGTCAAGGCGCGGGTCAAACCGCGTGAATATGCCCCATATCAGTTCGGTGTCGTTATGGACGTCTATGTCGGCGCTCACAAAGACGGCGATTCTGATGTTCTCAAAGCCGGGGGTTTCAAAAAGGCGTTTCGCAAGGCCGCCGGGGCGGGCAGCGAGTTTGGCGACAAAAAAACCGCCCTCAAGCAACCGCCAGTCTTTTATTTCAGGGTGTTTTTCCCTTGGGTCGGGAACGGAAGAGCAATACTGCGCGGGCGGCGCGCCGGTTTTTTTGACGGCGTTGATCCCCATCTTGCTTCCCACGTTGAACCTTCCGCTTGTGAAATCAAGCGTGTCAAGAGGCGCGGTCGGAATAAGGACAAAATCGTCTTTCGGGTCAAAGTGTTTTCCTATCTCCCTTGTAACGGCGGAGAAGTCCCGCAGGTTGACATCGCCCGACACGGTAACAATGCATTTTGTGAGCGCAAGCTGCCCCGTTCCCCAGAGCGCGAGCATGGATTTGACCGCGTTTTTCGGATACCTCTCGTCCACCTTCACAAACAGAAGGTTGTGAAAGCCCGCTTCGGGGCACGCCCACATCTCTTTTATTTCGGGATGGATTATGCGTATCAGGGGGGAAAACATCTCTCCCGCCGCGACTCCGAGAAACATATCCTCCTGCGGCGGCTTGCCCACCACTGTGGCGGGAAACACCGCCCCGTCCGCAAAACTCATGCTTTTTGCCTCAAAGACGGGAAAATCCGCCTGCATTGAATAATGGCCGAAATGGTCGCCGAACGGCCCCTCGGTGCGGCGCTTGTTTTTCGGAACTACGCCCTCTATTACCATCTCGGCATTTGCGGGAATCTTCAGGGAAACAGACCGCCCCTTTGTCATGGAGACCGCCCTGCGGCGGAGGTATCCCGAAAACGCCACTTCATCAACCCCTTCGGGCAGCGGGGCGATGGCGCTGAATATCAGGGCGGGGTGGCCTCCGAGGACAACCGCCGCCTCAAGGTCGCGCCCCAGTTTTTCCGCCTCATCGTAATGAGCCGCGCCGCCCTTGTGGGGATGCCAGTGCATGCCGGTGGTTTTTGAGTCGTATATCTGAAGGCGGTAAAGCCCCATGTTTCTTGAGCCTGAAACGGGGCTGTGAGTTATTACGAGCCCGAAGGTTATAAACCTTCCGCCGTCTTTCGGCCAGCACTTTATGGCGGGCAGGCTCAAGAGGTCTGCCTCCTCGCTGTTTGCCAGAACGGGCGCGCGCGTCCACGAGTTTGATGTTCTCATTGAGAGGGCGCGCGTAAGTTTGGGCAGCGCGGAAAATACGCCCTTCACCGAGGGCGGGTTTACCTTTTCAAAAATCTCCACAAGTTCCTCGCCCACCTCTTTGGGGTCGCCGCCGAGAGCGGTTCTGATCCTCTCCTCCGAGGCAAAAAGGTTTATTGCGAGGGGAAAGCGCGAGCCCTTCACGTTTTCAAACAACAACGCCGGGCCTCCGGCTTTCATCTCGCGCGAGGCAATTTCCGTAATCTCAAGTTCGGGGTCAACGGCGGTTTGAACCCTCATCAGGTCGCCTTTCTTTTCAAGGTGCGCTATGTATTCGCGGAGATTTGAGAAGGTTTTGCTCACTCAAGTTCACCGCTTCGCCAGCCGTCCGCATGTTTGTTTGACGAGACGGAAATGAGCCTGTCCACAAAGGCGCGCGCGAGTTCTTCGGCGGTTTTTGCCCCGGTATAAGAGGGCGGGCTTACGGGCATTATTGTCGCCCCGTAGGATGAGAGGCGGGCGGCGTTCTCAAGGGCGACGGTGCTGAGCGGCGTCTCCCTTAACGCTATAATCAGTTTGCGCTTTTCCTTGAGCGCCACCTGGGCGATTCTTGTTATGAGAGTGTCGGCTATTCCGTTTGCGATTTTGGCAAGAGTGGAAACGGAGCAGGGAACTATGACCATTGAGTCAAAGTGATTGCTTCCCGATGAAAACGGCGAGGCGAGGTCGGAATCGCTGAAGGTTTTATCCGCCCACTGTCCGAGTTCCTCCATTTTGACCCCCATTTCCTCGTTCAGAACGGCTTTGCCCCATTTGCTTGCGACCAGATACTTCTCCCCTTCGCAGCGTCTCAGAAAATCAACCGCATAGACGGCCCCCGAAGCCCCGGTTATGCCGATTATTGTTCTCAAATCCCGACCTCTCTCACAAGTATATCCCGCACAGAATGAAAACTAAAACAAGCGCCCCGCAAACCGCGTTCAGTTTGAAAAAGGCAAAGCCGATGTTGTCCGCCGCTCTGCTCTCCGCCGCCAGAACGGCGCAGACGGCCGCAAGGGCGGCGAGGGAAAACATATTCCCGCCGAATTCCAGTATTTGCAGCGCCGCCAGAGGAATCGCCGCGCCTGCGTGAAGCGCCGCCGAGACCCGCCGCGCGCCCCGCGCGCCGAGAGAGACCGCCGCCGAATGCAACCCGTTTGCCCTGTCAAAATCCTCATCGGCGGTTGAATAGATGACGTCAAACCCCGACACCCACAACAGTGTGAACAGGCCGAGCATCAAGGGCGCAAAAATTTCATCCGCCGCGCACCGCACGGCGAGCCAGCCGCCCGCCGGGGCAAGCGCAAGCGCGAACCCGACTCCGAGGTGGCACAGCGGCGTTATCCTTTTCATATAAGGATAGGCGGAGAACACCGCCACCGGAAACGGGGAGAGCAGGAACACAAAAGGGCATATCATATACGCCGCCCCGAAATACACGGCAAGGCCCGCGCCTGTTACCGCATACGCCTCGCCCCGGCTTATTTTTCCCGCCGGAATCTCCCTGCCCGCGGTTCTGGGATTTGCCGCGTCCACGGCGGCGTCAACAATTCTGTTTACCGCCATTGCAGCGGTTCTCGCCCCCGCCGCCGCCGCAACTATGAGCGCCGCAATGCGAACGTCCGGAACGCCGCCCGCCGCCAGCATTGCGCCCGCCGCCACCAGCGGAAGAGAAAACAGGGTGTGTTCAAACTTCACAAAAGAGAGATATTTTTTCATCACTGAAAATAGGGCTTGAGAAAACGGCCGGTCAGAGATTTTTTGTTTTTTGCCACTTGCCGGGGTGTTCCCTGCGCCACGATTTCCCCTCCGCGCTTTCCGCCTCCGGGGCCAAGGTCTATCACATGAGCCGCAGTTTTGATTATCTCCGGATTGTGCTCAATCACAATTACGGAGTTTCCCGCCGAGATAAGTTTTTCAAGAACCTCAAGCAACCGCCTCACATCTTCGGTGTGCAGGCCGATTGACGGCTCGTCCAGAATATACAGAATGCCGCGACCGTCTTTTCTTGACAGTTCGCGCACTATTTTCATCCTCTGCGCTTCTCCTCCGGAGAGCGTTGTCGCCGACTGGCCGAGCCTCAGGTATCCGAGTCCGACATCCGTGAGCCCCTGCAATTTCTTTGTGACCGCCGCGGAGCCGGAGAAAAACCCCGCCGCTTCGCTTACTGTCATGTTCAAAACATCATCTATGTTTTTGCCCCGCAACTTTGCTGAAAGAACGTTGTTTTTGAACCTCTTTCCCTCGCATTGCGGGCACGTGACGGACACGTCCGCAAGAAACAGCATCTCCACTTTTTGTATTCCCTCCCCCTCGCACATTTCGCACCTGCCGCCCGTGATATTGAAGGAGAAGTCCGACACGGAAAGCCCTTTTTCCACCGAATCGGGCGAGCCCGCCATCGCCTTGCGTATTGCGTCATACGCCTTCACATAGGTAACGGGGTTTGAACGCGAATTTTTCCCTATGGGAGACTGGTCAAGCATTACCGTGTCCGTGATTTTTTCCGCTCCGGAAACGGCGTCGCAATCCGCCGTCTCGCGCGTCCCGTTTAGGAGGTTTTTGTGCAGGACATCTTTTATCAGGGAGCTTTTGCCTGAGCCCGAAACTCCGGTTACGCATACGAGAGTTCCGAGCGGTATGGAAACGTTGATATTTTTGAGGTTGTTTTTTCTCGCTTTTCGGACGGTTATTTTCCCGCCGCCGTTTTTCCCGTTTCTTTTCGGGGGCGTGATGGTTTTTTTCCCCGAAAGATAGAGGCCCGTATAGGAATGCGGCGCGCGGGAAACCATTTTCCCCGGAGGCCCCTGATAAACCAGATTTCCGCCTTCCTCTCCGGTTTCCCTGCCTATCTCAACTATGTGGTCGGACTCTTTTATAATGTCCATATCGTGCTCCACCACCACGACCGTGTTGCCGTTGTCGCGAATGTTTTTAATTACCGAAACCATGTTGCGCGTGTCCTGAGGGTGCAGACCCACGGAAGGCTCATCCAGTATGTACAGGGTGTCCGTGAGGCCGGAGCCGATTTGAGAGGCAAGCGCGGCTCTCTGCGCCTCGCCTCCCGAAAGCGTGCGCGTGAGGCGGGAGAGGGCAAGGTATTCAAGCCCCACATCGCGAAGGAAACAGAGCCGCCCGCGTATCTCTTTCAACACATCCGCCGCGACCGCCCGGCCTGTTTTTGAAATAATTTTTGATATTGATTTTCCGGAAAACATCTCCGCCAGTTCGCCCACGGGAATTTCCGTCATCTCGCTTATTGAGAGTCCCCCGATCTTGACCGCATCGGCTTCTGGGCGCAATCTGCTTCCGCCGCATGCGCCGCACAAAACAGTTGACCTGTAACGTGAGAGAAAAACCCTTGTCTGAACCTTGTAGATTTTCTTTTCTATTTTTTTGAAAAACCCCATTACGCCGCCTCGCGCCACGCCGACCGAGCCGTCGCCTTGAAACAATGTTTCCTTTTCTTCGGGGCGGAGGCTGTCAAAGGGAACGTCCGGGCTTACGCCGTTTGCTTCCGCGAGTTGAATAAGTTTTCTGTTGGCAAATCTGTATGAAGGGTAGGTGAACGGCTCAACCGCCCCGCCGCGCAAGGTTTTCGCGCCGTCCGGGACAATAAGAGAGCGGTCTGTTTCAAGTCTGTTTCCAAACCCGTTGCAGTTTCCGCACGCCCCTCGCGGGCTGTTGAACGAGAACATCGCCGGATACGGTTTCGGAAAAGTCAGTCCGCACTTCTCGCAGGAAAGCCCCTTTGTGAAAGAGAGCGGTTTTCCGCCCTCCGGCTGAACCACAACGGAGGGGCTTTCCCTGAAAGCCGTCTCCGCCGACCCGCTGACCCTTGAAAGCGGTTTGTCCGTGATGTTTACTCTGTCAACAACAACATACGAAAAGTTTTCAATCTCTCCGGCGTCTTCAATCCTCTCAACCTTTCCCGATCTTGTGAGCGCCCTGACAAACCCTTTTTTCAGCAGGCGTTGCGCCGTTTCATTTTCCTCCGGCTTGAACATAATGAGCGCCGCCCGGCCCTTGTATCCGGATGCCAGGGTTTTCGCGACAGACCGGGCGGAGTGCTCAGTTGCGCGCCCGTCGCAGCCGGGGCAGACGGTCTCGCCCGCGCTTGCGAAAAGCAGGCGGAGGTAGTCGTAAATCTCGGTTGTTGTTCCCAGTGTTGAGCGGTTGTTCTGAACGCGGTTTCTGTTTTCTATGGAGATGGAGGGGGGGAGGTTTTCAATGGAGTCAACATCGGGGCGGGCGACCCTGTCCAGAAACTGCCTTGTGTAGGTGGACAGGCACTGTATGTATTTCCTCATGCTTTCGGCGTGGATGGTGTCCACCGCGAGAGACGATTTCCCCGAACCGGAAAG
This sequence comes from Candidatus Dadabacteria bacterium, assembly GCA_026708565.1. Lineage (NCBI taxonomy): Bacteria > Pseudomonadati > Thermodesulfobacteriota > Candidatus Dadabacteria > Candidatus Dadabacteria bacterium. Next base: position 61,861 of record JAPOUR010000005.1, on the reverse strand, counting down.
CCCCGTTATCACAGTCAAACTTTCCGGCGGGATTTCAACGTCTATGTTTTTGAGGTTGTTCTCCCTCGCGCCTTTGACAAGCACGGAACGTTTTGTGAGCGCCGCCATTTCACAACTATAGATTTCAATCCCCGCAGTTGCAAAAAACAGCCCGCCGCCCGTTCCGCCCCCGGCGGCGCGGGGGCGGGCATATTTGCGAAATCCTCTCAATTTTGTTAGCGTTTGCGTATGATGTCCATTCTTGAACAAACAGACCCGGCGGTGGCGGACGCCATAAGGCGGGAGTTAAAGAGGCAGGAAACAAAGATTGAACTCATCGCCTCGGAAAACTATGTGAGCCCCGCCGTGCTTGCCGCCATGGGAAGCGTGATGACCAACAAATACGCCGAGGGGCTTCCCGGCAAACGGTATTACGGCGGCTGCGAGTTTGTTGATATCGCCGAAAATCTCGCGCGGGACAGAGCAAAGGAACTCTTCGGCGCGGACTGCGTGAATGTTCAGCCTCATTCGGGGGCTCAGGCAAACATGGCGGTTTTTTTCTCATGCCTCAGCCCCGGCGACACCTTTCTCGGAATGGACCTCGCCCACGGGGGGCATTTGACGCACGGAAGCAAGGTCAACTTTTCCGGGCGTTATTACAACGCCGTTTCCTACGGGGTCAGCCCGGAAACCTTTCTTATAGACTATGATGAGGTGAGAGACATTGCCCTCAAACACAAGCCGAAGTTGATTGTCGCGGGCTTCAGCGCCTATCCGCGCCGCCTTGACTTTGAGCGGTTCAGGCAGATAGCCGACGAGGCGGGCGCGATGCTGATGGCGGACATAGCGCACCCTGCGGGGCTTGTGGCGGCGGGGCTTTATCCCGACCCGGTTCCCCATTGCGATTTCGTTACAACCACCACGCACAAAACCCTCAGGGGGCCGAGAGGGGGGATAGTCATGATGAAGGGCGAGCACGAAAAGGTTGTGAACGGCAGGGTGTTTCCCGGAGTTCAGGGCGGGCCGCTTATGCACGTTATCGCGGCAAAAGCGGTTGCTTTTGCCGAGGCTCTCTTACCGGACTTCAAACTGTATCAGCAGCAGACGCTTGACAACGCGCGCGCCATGGCGGACGGACTCACGCGGCGCGGTTTTGACGTCATCTCCGGCGGAACGGACAATCACCTGATACTGATTGACCTGACGAACCGGAACATAACCGGCAAGGACGCGGAGATCTGTCTTGAAAAGGCGGGCGTTACGGTCAACAAAAACGCCATACCTTTTGACACCCTTCCTCCGGCGACTTCAAGCGGCATACGCATAGGCACTCCGGCGGTTACCACACGCGGGATGAAAGAGGATGAGATGGACCTGATAGCGGACTTCATTCTGAGGGCTCTTGAGAGCCCGGACGATGACAAAAAACTTGCCGGGGTCGCCGCCGGGGCGCGGGATTTGTGCGCGCGGTTTCCCGTGTATGAGGGAATGGAAATTTGAGGTGCATATTCTGCATGGCGGATGACACCAGCGTTGTGGATTCGCGCAGCAATGATGAAACGTCCTATGTCCGCCGGAGGAGGGAATGCTCCTCGTGCAAGAAAAGGTTCACCACATACGAGCGGCCTGAGGTGAAGATTACCGTTGTCAAAAAGGACGGGCGCAAAGAGGATTTCCGCAGGGAGAAGATCGCGGACGGTGTTAAAAAGGCGTGCGAGAAAAGAGGCATCAGCCCCGAAGATGTGGAAAACTTTGTGCTGAAAATAGAAGGCGAACTCGCAGGCAACGGGGAGCGCGAAATAGAGGCGCACAAGGTCGGGGAACAAATAATGAAAAACCTTCGCAATCTGGACAAAGTCGCCTATCTGCGTTTTGCGTCCGTCTATAAATCGTTCAATGATGTGAGCCAGTTTCTGGACGAGGTAAAAGACCTCGCCCTTGATGAGAAAAACGTTCCGGAAAAAGAGGACTGACCGGTGCTTGTTGACACGCACGCCCATCTGGAAATGCTTGGAGACGGCGCGCCGGGCGCGGTTGAGAGGGCGGCTGAGTCCGGCGTCGGGGCAATAGTTTCCATGTCAATTGACCCTGAGAGCGCCGTGCGAACCCTCGCTCTTGCGGAACGTTTTGAGTCCGTCTATGCGGCGGCGGGCATTCATCCGCATTCCGCGTCCGTATTCGGAGACGGAACAGTTGAGACCCTGGCAAACCTCGCGTCAAACCGGAAAGTTGTGGCGATAGGGGAAACGGGTCTTGACTATCACTATATGAAGTCCGACCGAGAACGGCAGGTTGAGTCTTTTGAAGCCCTTGTGAGCCTTGCGGGGCGGCTGGGGCTTCCCGTTGTTGTCCATGTGAGAGAGTCGGCGGATGATGTTGAGTCAGTGCTCAAAGCAAAGGCGTCCGGCGACAAGCCGGGAGTGATTCACTGTTTTGCCGACTCTTACGAGACTGCAAAGAGGTTTCTTGACCTTGGGTTTTTCATCTCCTTTTCGGGAATACTTACCTTTAAGAATGCTCCGGAAGTCCGTGAAACGGCTGCAAAAATTCCGTCCGACCGCATACTGGTTGAGACTGATTCCCCATATCTCGCACCCGTTCCGATGAGGGGAAAAAACAATGAGCCGGCATTTGTGCGCCATGTGTTTGATGTTCTCGCCGAAGTAAGGAACGAGACGCCCGCCCAACTTGAAGACACTCTTTTCCGCAACAGCGCGGCGCTGTTTGCGGGCATAAGGGCCTGAGAATTTCATGGAGAAAAAGCCGAAAATTGCCATCACCCTCGGCGACCCTTCCGGCGTGGGGCCGGAGATTGCCGCCGTAGCGGCGGCGGACGAAGAGACAAGGCGCATATGCGAGCCGGTTATTTTTGGAAGCCCGGATGTGTTCGGCAAGGCGTGTGAACTTGTCGGCGCGGACGCGGGCGGGATTGAGGTGGCGGAAACCGGTGATATGAGTTTTGATGACCTTGCCATAGGGGAGGTAAGCAAAGACTCCGGCACAGAGGCGCTTGCGTCCGTCAGGGAGGCGGTGGAGAGCGTCCTTTCCGGTTCGGCGGACGCCGTGGTTACCGCTCCCGTTCACAAAAAGGCGATTCGTCTTGCCGGTTCAGTTCATCCGGGGCATACGGAGATGCTCAGGGAAATGACCGGCGCGGAGAATGCGGTGATGATGTTTGAAGGCGGAGACTTGCGGGTGGCGCTTGTTACCATTCACTGCGCCTTGAGCGAGGTTGCGGGGCTGATAACCGCAGACGCTGTTTTTAACACGGTGAAGGTTTGCTCGGACGGGCTTTCGGAGAGGTTCGGCATAGAGTCTCCGAGGATTGCCGTGTGCGGCCTCAACCCCCATGCGGGGGATGGCGGCGAGTTCGGCTCGGAGGATATTGAGCGCATAGCCCCGGCGGTTATGAGGGCTTCCGCCGAGGGTCTGGATGTCTCCGGGCCTCTTCCCGCCGATGCGGTTTTTCATTCCGCAATGGAGGGCAGGTGGGACCTTGTTGTGGCCATGTATCACGACCAGGGGCTTGCGCCGTTTAAGATGCTGGCTTTCCACAGGGGGGTGAATGTTACTTTGGGGCTTCCCATAGTGCGCACCTCTCCCGACCACGGAACTGCGTTTGACATAGCCTGGCGCGGGGTGGCAAATCCGCGCAGTATGAAAGAGGCGGTCAAAACGGCCGTCCGTCTGGTCACATAAGGCCCAGCCGCAGTTTCAGAATTGTTTTTGCGATTGAAAATCCGTAGGAAAACTGGCGGGTTGAAGAGCCGTGAACCCGCTTTGAAAATGACATGGGCACTTCCGCAAATTTGAAGTCCGGGTGGTTTTCGTGAAGTTTGCAGATGATTTCCTGATGTATGTCAAAGTGCTCGCACGCAAGCGGCAGGGCTTTAATTTGCGGGGCTTTGTAAAGTTTGAAACTGGTTGACCAGTCTTTGCAGTCAATTCCCAGAAGCGTGGAGCAAAAGATGTTGAGGGCGCGGGACATAAGGTGGTTAAGAAAGTAATCTTCCGAGCCGCCGCCTTCGGTGTAGCGCGAGGCGATAACCATGTCGTGGCTCTCTCTCAGGTCAAGCATTGAGGGAATAACTTCGGGCGGATGGGAAAGGTCTCCGTCCATCAGTATCGCGTATTGCGCATTGACTCTTCCGATGCCCGTCCGCACCGCTCTGCCGTATCCGTCTTTCCCTCCGTCTGTCGGCACATAGTCAACGTTTTCAAAACCGGCGCACACCTCAGGAGTTCCGTCCATCGGGGTTACGGTGTCCACAACTAATATCCTGTAAGTGATTCCGTAGTCATCAAGAATGCCAATAAGACGCGGCAGGAGGATTTTCAGATTTTCCTCCTCGCGCATGCAGGTGATGAAGATGTTCAGTTCGCAGGGTGGTTTGGTCATTTGGCGGGGGGATTATACCGGAATGAGAGGTTTTTTTTGACAGGGTTTCAGGTCAAGTGTTCACTGTTTCACTCCGCTTGTCTCAAAGCGCCATTCAAAACGGGTGGGGCGTAACCGCCCGCCCACTTCTTGACAATCCCCGCCCGTCCCTTAACCTTGTTGCCGTAATGGACGGCGACGCCTACGCTCCGGTGGTTATTGTCTGGGTTCTGACGGCGGGACTTGCGGCTGTCCTGCTTTTTTTTTCCGTTTACCTCGGAAAAGACAAACCGAATACTGAGAAATCCTCCCCCTACGAATCGGGCATAACGCCGATTGGCGAAGCCGCCGGGAAGTTTCCGGTGAACTACTACATCATCGGCGCGCTTTTTATCCTGTTTGACATAGAGGCGGTTTTTCTGATTGCGTGGTCAATGGTCGCCCGCGAACTCGGCGCGGTGGCGGCGGTTGAACTTGGGGCGTTTCTCGCCGTCATAGTGGCGGGCTATCTGTATGTTCTGTTCAAAGGAGTGCTGGATTGGCGGTAAGCGGCGGCGGCATTTTAGGCGGAGACGGCTTTGTTTCAACCAAACTTTCCGAGTTTGTGAACTGGTCCAGAAAAAACAGCCTCTGGCCCATGCCGCTGGGCACGGCATGTTGCGCGATAGAGATGATGGGAGCGTTCGCCTCCCGCTATGACATGGCGCGTTTCGGGGCGGAGGTCGCAAGATTCTCGCCGCGTCAGGCGGACCTCATGATAGTTTCGGGCACTATAACCTACAAAATGGCGTCGGTGTGCCGGAGAATTTACGACCAGATGCCGGAGCCCAAGTGGGTTATAGCGATGGGCTCATGCACTTGCGGCGGCGGCCCGTTTGACAGTTATGCGGTGGTTCAGGGAATAGACGAGTTTCTGCCCGTTGATGTTTATGTGGGCGGCTGTCCCCCGCGCCCCGAAGCGCTGATAGATGCGGTTATGAAGATACAGGCAAAGATAGAAAACGAAGGCGCTCCGCTGAAATGAGCGTTCTTGAGTCAGTTAAGAACACACTCGGCCCGTTCTCGCTCTCAAGCGGAGAGATGAGGGGGGGCGAGCCTTTTTTTGTGATACGGAGGGAAGCCGTTAAAGAGGCGTGCCTCAACCTTAAACTGGAGCGCGGCTTTGCCTACCTTTCAGACATCACCGCCGTGGACTATCTGGGCGAAAGAGCCGGGGCGCGGTTTGAAGTTATCTATAACACCGTCCGCTTTGACTCCCGGTATAACGAGGAGATGAGGGTTTTTCTCAAAGTTCCGCTGGATGCGGACATGTTGCGGCTGGAAACGGTTTCCTCCGTGTGGAAGGGGGCGGACTGGCTTGAAAGAGAGGTGTTTGATATGTTCGGAATCGTTTTTAACGGACACCCGGACATGAGAAGAATCCTGCTGCCCGAAGATTTTGAGGGCTTTCCCCTCCGCAAGGATTTTGACGTCAGAGACAGAGAACCCGCAAAGCGCTCGTTTGAAAAGGCGCTCAAAGAGGGAAACTTCTGATGAGGGGTTTTTGATGGAAAAGGTTCAGTTTGTTACGGACGGCGGCAATGGCGACGCCGAAATGATTCTGAACATGGGCCCCCAGCATCCCGCCACGCACGGGGTTTTGCGCATAGTGCTGGGGCTTGACGGCGAGGTCATAAAAAATGTTGTGCCTCACATCGGATACCTGCACAGAGGCATAGAAAAACTGTGCGAAAACATCACCTACCAGCAGTGCCTCCCCTACACGGACAGGATGGACTACCTTGCGGCAATCTGCAACAACATAGGATTTGTTCTCGCGGTTGAGAAGTTGCTCGGTATAGAAGACGAAATCCCGGAGAGGGCAAAAGCGGCAGAGGTCATAATGTTTGAACTCGGCAGGATTGAGTCCCACATGGTCGGCATAGGGACGGGCGCGCTTGATTTGGGCGCGTTCAGTTCCTTTATGTATTGCTTCAAAGAGCGGGAAAGGATTTATGACATCCTTGAGATGGTTTGCGGAGCGAGAATGACAACCTCCTATCCGAGGGTCGGAGGACTCCCCAAAGACCTGCCGGAAGGGTTTGCCGATGCTGTGAACAACTTTGTTAAAGATTTCCCTCAAACCCTTGATGAGGTTGATAAACTTCTGACAAAAAACGGTATATGGCTTCAAAGAACGAAGGGCGTGGCGCAGATAAGCGCGGAGGACGCGATTGATCTCGGTTTGTCGGGTCCCACTCTTCGGGGAAGCGGTGTGGAGTTTGATGTGCGGAAGGCGAAGCCGTATTTGGGGTATGAGAATTACGATTTTGATGTTGTGGTGGGGGAAGACGGGGACGTCTATTCCCGTTACCTCTGCCGGATGGAGGAGTGTAGGCAGAGCGTCCGCATTATAAAGCAGGCGATAGACAACCTGCCGGACGGCCGCTACATTGCCGACTTGCCGGAGATTGTTCTTCCCGAAAAAGAGCAGGTTTATACAAAGATGGAGTCGCTGATACGCCACTTTGTTTTGGTTTACGAAGGCTTTTCCCCGCCCGCGGGCGAGGCGTATTGCGCGGTTGAGAACCCCAAGGGTGAACTTGGATACTACCTTGTGAGCGATGGCACGAAAAAGCCCTACCGCATGCGCGTCCGGGGCCCGTCATTTGTCAATCTTCAGGCGCTCGCGCCGATGCTTGAAGGCGCTTTTGTGGGGGATGTGGTGGCGGCTCTGGGAAGCATAGACATAGTGCTCGGAGAGGTTGACAGGTGATTGTCTATTCAAGAGTTCTGGTAACTGATTTCTACTCTCTATATGGGGTGCTGACGCAGATAAGTCATTAAATTTTCATACCGAAGATCTTTTTCCAATGCAGGATTATTAGTTTTTATATCCTCAAGACAGTCTTTAAGTTCATAGGGCGGCCATTCACTATTATCGTTGATGACCAGTCTCAAGAATTCCAGAGATTCCTCTGGAAACTCTTTACACAAGTCAGAATCACAAAGTTTATGGACTAGAAAACTGTGTCCTTCTGACGGTTGAAGCCAGTGACGTAGAAGGTCAAGCGCATCCGGAAACTTTTCCGACGCCGAGACACATAGACTGCCGAGGCTTGTGGAAATGTCGGGAGTAATTTTGTCCTTGTCTTTTGGCCAAATGGATTTCAGGTATGGGACGACTCGGTTTGTCCAATAGTTAGTGCGTTGCTCACTTGCGCTTTCCAACTCTATCACGAGTGCTTGGGCTACTTCACATAACCCGTCTGTAGAGAGCGCGTCAGTAGCTCGCTTAAGTTCAGTTTGAGTGAATGTGCTACTGCCACTCTGGTCAAGAGCCGCAAAGGTGAGAATCCGCGCATAATACTGCTTACCGTGGTTTTCCAGATCCTCATAGTGGGTTGCAGTATTGAGAAAGTCCGACTTGAGTTCCTCCATCAGAGGGTAGTATAGGCGGGGTGACCACAGGAAACCTTCCCAGACTGCCCGTGCTTCTGTTTCTGACTGTTGCCAGTTAAATAACGGCAACAAGTGCTGTATTGTCCACTCGCGGTCTACGCGAAACAAATTGATAACATGGTGCGCTAACAAAACACGGCCATGTCGAAACTGACTGGTTTGGGTATCACAAAGTTCAGTGAATATGGGTTTGAGTTTCTCCGGCAGACCTTGTTTATCTTCCAAGGTCTGCCGATACCACCAATCTAACAACGCCTGCGTTACATAGCCTACTGGATGATTGATGGCGAGGTTGACAGGGTCGTCGGTCTTGGCATTATCCTGATATTTCAGACTCAGGATACGGCGCGTGAGGATTAGAAACTCTTCTTCATGGCCCTCAAAGGTTTTGGCAATGGCTTTCAACCACCAACCAACTCCGTAGGTGACATCCTTGTTCTGTAGAAAGTCATCGGGAGCTGTGGTTAATACGGGTGCGACGGATCGCCATAAAGTCTCGCGCACTTTTTCATCTGATGACCAGACCCGTAAAGCGTCCCCCCAGCGTTGGTCAAGCCAAATGTTTTTTCTGGCAAAATGGTGTAAGGCTTGTGCTGTGTTCTCAAAATCATTTTTGCAAAGTTCTTGCCAGTCATCCTCTCTTCCTTCGGCAGGATGGTGGTTTTCTGTCAAGTAGTTTACCAACCCATCTAGGTCGCCACTCGGTATCGGTTCAAACTGTAGCCAAGGCTTTCGTCCACCCCAAACACCGCTCTCCATCCGGTCTGGAAATTCATCACGTTCATCTTCAGCAAGTTGGTGCTGGACAGAGAGCGCATTCAGACGTTCTTGGCCTGTGGAGCTCAAACCAGCACCAGATTGAACCATCTCTGCCAGTCGTAGCCAGATTTTTTTGTCAACAATGTCCCTGTCTTCCGGGGTCATATTGTCTCTGAACATGTTGAGGGGTGGCCCGGCAAGGACCGCCTGCTCAAGTTCTCGCAACATCGGTTCATCAATTTGTGGAGCCAAGACAGCCAGCAGTCGTATGGATTCACGCCGGGTTTTATCTGACCACAACCACCACTTTTCATCTGCGAGCAACCAGTCAAGTGCGCGGCGATGGGTTACTACACCGCCCTGTGTAGCGGCAAAAAATGCGAGACGCTTAAAAAGAGGATAGGGCGTTTGCCACCATGCCTCTGCCACGAGTAATGCATGTTGCGGTGATTGCTCGGCTGTGGCCAACCATGCGTCCCGAGCTAGGTCTATCAAAGAAGTCCATTCGTGAAATCCCCTATTCTGCCGGTGCTTACTGATTGAAGGTTGATACTCAAAAGACGGGTCGCTCTTGTTGTCCGCGCCACCAAGTTCACGCATCAAATCCAAGGCATCGCGCAATAAGGCGCTAAAATCGGTCAGCAATTCCGGTAAGGCCGCAGTCCAACGCTCGCGCTCGTTATCATTCAAGTCATTCAATTTGGAATGGATAGGGCCTGCCGAAAGCACAATCTCCCAACTAACAAGCTCGCTTAGACACTCTGGCTTTTGATTTTCGCTATCACCTGTTGGCAAACGGAAAAGTGGTTCACTTATAGATACTCGTGGTGTAAGTATCTCACGTAGTTCAAACCGTAAAGTTGTGGTGAGTCCGTCTCGCTCAAAGCGCTTATGCCATTGGTAGAAATCATTGCTTTGTGTCTGCGATTTACGCGATTTAACGCGCCCAGCAAGCAGAAGCCGCCATAGCGTTCGCATGTGTGGCCCGGGAATTGCCTTGGGTGCATTGTTACGAATACGGTCTATCGTGGTCGTATCACCGTCTTGCTCATACTTAGCAAGTTTGTGCAAGCATTGTTCTACCACCCGGATCAGGTCCTTATGCAGTTGACCACCCTGTTTAGCCAACCAAAGCACCAGAGCAGGGTCATCAAGATGACGTACCAACCACCGTGCCAAGTGTTGCATAATGTTATCCCATTTACTACCAAGAGAACCAGTATCAGAGATGACCATCCATGGTGCCAGACTGTAAGGTGATGGTCTGGAAACCAGACTGAATTTAAGGTCGTTATCAACCTCTGTTCCAGAAGAAACACCAAAGCGCTCCAAGTCAACATGTTTGTAGCGGTCTTCACTAAAAGGTTCCAAGAGCCAATCCAGATGTGGAACCGGATTAAACTCGGCGAAGCGCTTCATTGGGAGTCCAGTCTGGTCGCTCAGTGCCCATAGCATACGACCAACAAAGTCATCTTGCTTGGTGCTCTTCGATGGACGTGTCATTGCATATCGCACAACAATGCTTTCTTTCCCGCCCACACCATCTCTGTATTTGTCGGCCCAATCCCGCAGTGTTCTGTGAAGGTAGGAGTGACGATTGTGCTCCCGATAGAGAATGGGTGTAACATTTTTGGCCCGCCATTCGTTGTAGACCTTCTCTTCCTTGCCTTTGGAGTAACTACCAAAAGCAAACATTTCCGGTGGCGACTCACCGAGCAAACGGTCAGCAGCAAGAGCGTCCATCATATAGCGCAATACTGGGTCGCCGATGCTGTAACCGACAAAGCATACAATATAGTTGCGAAACAGTTCGCTCACGAATCGCGCTGCCCAACGTTCCGTAAGATAGGCCAACCCAAAGTCGCCACTGGAGACAACCAGACTATCCAGATCGTTTGGCATGGGTGGGTTGGTATCGGGCAACAGACCATGTAGATACACCAGCCTGTCCCATCTGTTCTTCGGAATTGGCAACTGTGGTGCCTGAGAGCGGTTGACCGACAGTGATTTTGTGGCGATTACTTCCTCAAAAAGACGGTCAAAGTTAGTAGTGACCAACCGCATTTGTCCCTCGCGGTTCCTGCCTAGCGTCAACAGGGCTTCGTGAGTCGCGGTTGCTTTCTCGGCACTCTTCGGGTCACTGATGTCTGGGGTTAGAATACTTGCCAGTTCCCTTCTTACTTTCCCGCGATCACCAGCAATATCTGCTTCCAATAAGCCTATCGCAGTATCAAACTTCTTGGCCTCTATTGCCGATTGTTGCACCTCATTGCGTGTGCCCACCAAGTTATCATAGAGTTGTTTCACTAGGTCGGCAAAGCCAGGCAAGCCTGCTGGGTAAGAAATCCCGGCCCCACAGAAAAAGGCTACTTGCCCATCTTCGTGCGCCTGTAGCAACTGTTCTGGAATGTCAGGACCACCTTTTACAAATTGCATAGTATCTCCTTATGTTGAACAATTATAAGCAAGAAACCAAGGTAGAAACTCAATATATCAACTGAATTCAATTGACACCCAAGTGGTAAGGCCAGAATCTGCCAGATCGCCTTGTACTGTTTTCCACAGTAGCGTATCAGGTCATTTATGTTACAATTTCAAGTAAGACACATGAAAGAACTCAATAGCAAAGACATGTCGCATCAACCCTTGTATCAATTACAAGAGATTGACCCGTACTGCAACTTACGCAAGTTACCACACCCATTTCCGTATCAGGGAAGCAAGCGAGGCATTGCTAAGTACATCCTCCCTTACTTTCCGTCTGATACCAAATGCTTAATAGAGCCGTTTTGTGGCGCCGGGGCTATCTCTATTGCCGCTGCCGCTTACGGAATGATGGAAACAATTTCACTAAATGATTTGAATAAACCCCTGATGGACTTATGGGTGGAGATATTAGAGCGACCAAAAGACTTGTGTGACGAATATGAAAGACTGTGGAGTGAGCAACATTCAGATAGAAAGTCTTACTTTCTGAAAGTGAGGGATGAGTTCAACATCGCACACAAACCTTGCTACTTGCTTTACTTATTGGCACGGATTGTAAAAGGCTCTATCAGATACAGTTCTGACGGCAAATTCAATCAGAGTGCGGATAACAGGCGTTCAGGAATGAAACCCCACACAATGAGACAAAACATATTGGGCGTGTCAGCACTTTTGGCTGGAAAAACCAGCACATCTGCAATGGACTTTCAAGTGATAGTGGAAAGGGCTGGCGAGAACGATTTGGTTTACATGGACCCACCCTATCAAGGCACATCGTTTACAAGGGACCATAGATACATCAATGGCTTGTCTTACGATGATTTCGTGGATGCACTTGCGGTTATGAACAAAAGAAACATCTCATACATCATAAGCTACGATGGTATTACTGGTGAAAGAATGCATGGAAAACCACTCCCGAAACACCTCCGCCTTCAACACACCACAATCTATGCAGGCAGATCCAGTCAAGCGACATTGTTGGGCAAAAACCATCAGACCATTGAATCCCTGTACTTGTCTGATCCTTTGGTGAATAGACTACGGTATGAAGGCCCCGCTTTGTGTGTTAGTAATAGAAAGCAACAAGAGATTATATTTGCATGACTAAGCAAAGTTACCCCAAGAAGTTTCTTGCTTTGCTGAAGAGTATTAATGCCAAGCGTCCCAAAACAGTTATTGACCATATCCTCAAACATGGTCAGGTAACAACCGAGGAATTGAAGGACATTTATGGCTACAACCATCCTCCTCGTGCTATAAGAGATGTGAGAGAACAAGGTGTGCCTATTAAAACTTTCCGTGCCATCGGTTCGGATGGAAGGAAAATCGCTGCATATAAGTTTGGAGACCCATCAGAAATCCGGTCTGCACAACTTTCTGGTCGTACGGCGTTTTCTTCAAGCATGAAAAATACACTGATTGAGAAGCACGGCGCACGGTGCAATATTTACCTTGAATCATTTCCCCCAAGGGAATTGCAAATTGATCACAGAATCCCTTTTGAAATTGTGGGAGACCAAAGTGATCTTTCAAGTAATATGGATGACTATATGCTTCTATGCGCGTCTGCAAACAGGGCGAAATCATGGAGTTGTGAGAATTGTGCTAATTGGACAATCAAGAAGGCTGAGACATGCCAACAGTGCTACTGGGCCTACCCAGAATCTTATAAGCATATCGCGATGCGTGACATGCGGAGGCTTGACATCTTATGGTCTGGCGAGGAAGTCAAAGAGTATGAGTTTCTCATGAAAGAAGTTTCCAAAGCCCAGAAGGAAGTGCCAGACTATGTAAAAGATGTCATCCGCAAACACCTTAAAAGAAGTTCTAGTTGATTTTCATGGGTCAACCACATGGCTTATACTGAAACAAAGACATACATTACCCCTCGCTCGGCGAAATAACCTCTCTCGGTTTTCCCGCTCCCTGCGGCTCTCCCACAATCCCCTCGCGCTCCATCTGTTCAACAATGGTCGCCGCGCGGTTGTAGCCAATCTTAAGCCGCCGCTGAAGCATTGATATTGACACCTGCCCCGCTTCGGTGACTATTTCAAGCGCCTGCTCATACATCTCGTCCCGCTCCTCAGTGCTGGAATCACCCTGCTCGCCCTCAGGTTTGTTGATGGCGTCCGCAACCGCGCTGTCAAACGCGGGCTCGCCCTGTGATTTGAGAAAATCAACAATTCTCTCCCGCTCCTCGTCCGTTATCAGCGCGCCCTGAATTCTCTCCAGCGCGCCGGTTCCGGGCTTGAGATAAAGCATGTCTCCCTTGCCTAACAGACTTTCCGCTCCCTGAGCGTCAAGGATAATCCTTGAGTCCACCTTTGATGAGACCAGAAACGAGATTCTTGCCGGAATGTTCGCTTTCAAAAGTCCCGAAACCACATCCGCGGACGGGCGCTGAGTGGCAACAACAAGGTGTATTCCCGCCGCGCGCGCCTTCTGCGCTATCCTGATAATGCAGTCCCGCGTGTCGGACGCGGCGGACATTATCAAATCCGCAAGTTCGTCTATCAGAATTACAATGTAGGGCATAATTTGCGGCGAGCCGGGACCCTCATCCCGCTCTATTGCGGAGTTGTATGAATCTATGTTTCTCACGCCTTTTTGGGAAAGAACCTTGTACCTGCCCTCCATCTCGGCGACCGCCCACTTGAGGGCGGCGATTGCTTTTCTCGGCTCTGTAACAATGGGGTGGAGCAGGTGGGGGATGTCTTCATAAATGGCAAACTCAAGCATTTTCGGGTCTATCATAAGGAGGCGCAGCCTGTCCGGCCCCGTTTTGTAAAACAGGCTTGCGAGCAGCGAGTTCAGAAGCACGCTTTTGCCCGACCCGGTCGTTCCCGCTATCATCAGGTGAGGGGCGGCGGCAAGGTCGGTGTAATAGGGCGCGCCGGATATGTCTTTGCCGACCGCTATGGTAAGAAGCGATTTATTTGCCGCAAATTCGGGGTTTTCTATAATTTCCCTCAGGCATACCTTCTCCCGCCGGTTGTTGGGGACTTCAATGCCCACCACATCCCTGCCCGGAATGGGGGATATGATTCTTATGCTGCTCGCGCTGAGGTTCATCGCAAGGTCATCTTCAAGCGAGGCGATCTTGCTCACCTTGACCCCGGAGGCGGGCTTGTATTCAAACATGGTGATAACGGGGCCGGGCCTGATCTCCGTTACTTTTCCCGAAACGCCGAAACTCTGGAGTTTTTCCTCAATCAGGCGCGCGCTCCCGTAGGCGCTTTCCTTGTCAATCTCCGTTTTTCCGCCTTCCGGCCTTTCCAGCAGGTTTATGGGAGGAAGGGCAAAACTGCGCCCTTCAGGCCGGGGGGCGGGGTCTTTTTCCGCCGGTTTGGGATTTTTCTTATCCTGTTTTTTGATGACCAGTTTCGGGGCTTCCGCCGCCTTTTCTTCGCCGGAGGGGACAACGGGCGCGGGTTGTTTTTCTTCCTTGATTACCGGCGGGGAGGGCGGGGTTTTTGCGCGGAACTTTTTCACCAGACCGGCGGCAAACACTGCCGCGCTCCGCAGCATTTCCGACAGGCGCAAAAGAACGGAAACGACGGCTTTCAGAGACACGCTCAATGTTTTTGCAACGGCGTTAAAACCTGATGACAGAACCGTCCGCAGGCTGGTTCTTGCAAGAAACACAAGGCACACGGAAACAACGGAAAGCCCGACCACATAAGAGCCGAACACACCAACCGTATCCACTGTGAAGCGTAGAATCTCCCGTCCCAGTTTCCCGCCCGCGCCGTCCTGAGTGAGGTGGTTTACCAAAACCCCCTCAAGAGCCAGACCGGACAAAAGCGCGGTTGACGCCAGAAGCCCTATGGCGGCGGCGGCGTCTTTCAGAAGCGCCTTTCCCTTCACGCTGAAAAATACAAGGCGGACGCACAGGTAGGCGCACCCGGCGGGAATCAGCAGGGAGGCGACCCCGAATGCGGAAGACAGCGTCCCCGATACTGTTTTGCCAACCCATCCGACCGCGCCTCCGCCGAACGGCGAAAGCGAGCCGCCCGCAACAAGCCCCGCCGCCGTTATTGCTCCGAGCAGAAAGACGCCGACAGCCGCCGCCTCTTTTTTAAATCCTCCTTTTTTGTTGCTCATCGTAAAGTCAGCGCCCGCGCGGCGGATTCGGCAAGCCCCGCCGTGTCAAACGGCGCAATCCCCAGCAGCAGGGTTACAACGCACAATAAGGCGACCGCCGCGCGCGCTCCGAGCCCCGCTTTCCATCCGGCGGTCTGCTGTTTTGACACCGGCTTCATAAACGCGAACACCGCAACCTTCAAATAGTAGTAGGCGGAGACCACGCTGTTGACAAGGGCAAACACCACCAGAAAGTGCAATCCCTCCTGCGCCGCCGGAAGGAAGACCCGGTATTTTGCAAAAAAACCTATGGTCGGAGGAACTCCCGCGAGCGCAAACATAAACACCGCAAGAGCCAATGCGGCGGCGGGTTTTGTCCGCCACAGCCCTGATATGTCGCCGAAAGTCTGGTATTCGTTTCCGTCTCTTCCAAGAACGGACAGCAACCCGAACGCGCCGAGGCTGACCGCCGCATAGGCGTAAGAGTAATAGAAAACGCCGGAAAGCCCCGCCGGGTCGTCCCCGGACAAATAGGCGGCGACACCGACCAGAACATACCCCACATGGGCGACGCTTGAATATGCGAGCATTCTCTTCACATTGCTCTGCGCTATGGCCGATATGTTTCCGGCAAGCATGGTTACCGCGGCAACCGCGCTGACTATCACCGGAAGCGCCCACTGCCCGGCTGACCCTATTTCCACGACAAACCTTGCCAGAACCGCAATCGCTGCCACCTTGACGCCCACGGACATAAAAGCGGTCGCAGGCATGGGCGCGCCGTGGTAAACATCGGGAATCCACTGATGAAGGGGGGCGGCGCCCGCCTTGAATATGAAGCCCGTAAACACAAGAGCCGCGCCCGCAAGCAACATCGGATTTGACGGCGAGGCTTCAAACGCGCCCGATATGACGCCGAATTCCAGACTTCCCGTCCCGCCGTAAAGCAGCGCGATGCCCAGAAGCATAACGGCGGAGGAAAACCCTCCCGTAACCAGATACTTAATCCCCGCCTCGGCGGGGGCAACGGTTCGGGACGAAAATCCGGCAAGGGCGTAGGCGCAGATTGAAACCACTTCAAACGAAACGAAAAGCGACACGAACTCAACCGATTCGGCCATCAGCATCATCCCCGGCACACACAGCGAGACAAGGGCGAGAAACTCTCCAAGCCGCTCGGATTCTCTTATGTAAGAGGCGGCAAAAAGGGACGCCGCCGCCGCGCTTGCAAGAAATATGGAGTTGAAAAAAGCGGAGAAATCATCAAGGTAAAGAGTGCCGGAAAACGCGCTCTCCGCGCCGCCGAACCTGTCCGCGTTGAGAACAAAGGCGATGGCAAACCCGATAAGCGCAACGGCGCAGAAGATCGTCCCGCGCCTCTGTTCAGAGACGGTTTTCAATACGGGCGCGGCAACGGCGAGGACAAGTCCCGCAATGCACAGCGCAATCTCCGGGGCTATCAGAGAGGCGTTTGCTGTAAGCTGGGCAAGGTTCATAACACAGGACGGGACAATTTTTTACGGCAAAGCGGGCGGTGTCAATTTTGCCTCAGTCCCGATGATATTTCGGCAAAGGTTACGGGACCCGATATCTTGCTCACTATCCTGCCGTCGGGAGAGATGAAAAAGGTTTCCGGAACGCCCGCGACACCGTAATCAATGTGGACGGCTTTGTCCGGGTCGTAGCCGTTCGGGTATTCAACGCCGTGCCTCGCGATGAACTCAAGCGCGGCTTCCCTGTCATCCATAACATTGACGCCCATAATGACGGCATCTTTTCCGTACGCCCTTTGCGCCCTGTTGAGTTCTTCCGCCTCCTGAGCGCACGGAAGACACCATGACGCCCAGAAGTTCAGCACCACAGGCCGCCCCGGCGCACCGGCAATGTCAAACTTTTTTCCGTCAAACAGGGTCAGCCGCAAGCCGGGCGCGGGCTTGCCAATCAGGGGAGAGTCCGGCCAGTCTCCGCGCTGTCCGGAGAGACGCCTTTCAAAAGAGTAAACAATTAAGACTGCGACAACGGCGATGAGCGCCGCGCTGATGACTCGCGTTACTGTTCTCATACCGCCCGCTTCGCGTATAGTATTACATTATCCGCCCGGATATTGCCAGAGCGCCGGAAAAATGGCAGGAAAAATAATCACAGTCTCAAACCGCCCGCCCCTCTCCGCAAAGGTTGGCGCGGCGAACACCGGCGCGGGGGGAGTTTCCCTCAAGCGCAACATAGGCGGGGTTGCCACGGGCATCGGCGGCGCGAACTTCGGCGCAGACGCCGTGTGGGTGGGCTGGCCCGGCGTTTCGTCTTCCGGAATGAGCCCCGGGCGGACGCAAGAGATAAAGCGGCTGCTTGGGCCCGGCCTTCATCCCGTTTTTCTGGATGATGCGGAGACCGAGGGTTACTACAACGGCTTTTGCAACTCAACCCTCTGGCCGCTCTTTCACTACTTCCCTCAGATTGCCGAATATGACAAACACTTTTTTAACGCATACCGGAAGGTGAACAAAAAGTTTGCAAAAGCCGTTCTTGAAGTGGCGGACGGGAATGACACAATATGGGTTCACGACTACCACCTGATGCTTCTTCCCTCGCTTTTGAGGGAGCGGCTTCCCGATGCCGAGATCGGGTTCTTTCTTCACATACCTTTCCCTTCCTCCGAAATTTTCAGAATGCTTCCGGGCGCGGCGGAAATCCTTGACGGCATGTTAGGGGCGGACCTTGTGGGCTTTCACACCTTTGACTATGTGCGGCATTTTTCAGAGAGCGTGAGGCGAATCAAGAGAATTGAAAACTCAATGGGCGTTTTCAATGTCGGCTCCCGCCTTGTCAAAGCGGACATGTTCCCCATGGGCGTGGATGTGAAAAAGTTTTCCTCCGCCCTCAAACTGGAGTCCGTGAAAAACAGCATCAGGAAAAAGTCGCGCCTTTTTTCCCCGAACTGCCGCGTAATTCTTTCCATTGACCGGCTGGATTACACAAAGGGCATAGACAGGCGGCTTGAGGCGTTTGACTTGTTCTTAAAGGAAAACCCGAACTGGCGGGGCAGGGCGGTTCTTCTGCTTGTCGCAGTCCCTTCGCGCTCCGATGTTGAGAGTTACAAAACTCTGCGCTCAGAAATTGAGCGGATGGTGAGTGAAATCAACGGCAAGTGGGGAACAATGAACTGGGAGCCGATTAAATACCTTTACCGCTCTTTCAGTTTCCGGGAGATGGTTTCCCTTTACGCGCTTGCGGATGTTCTTTTCATAACCCCCGTCCGGGACGGGATGAATCTGATTGCAAAAGAGTATGTCGCTTCACGCCCGGACGGGCGGGGGGCGCTTATTTTGAGCGAGATGGCGGGCACTTCAAGGGAGCTTGGAGAGGCGTTCATAGTCAACCCGAATGACTTTTCCGCCACGGCGGGGGCGCTTCGCGCGGCTCTGGAGACGCCCACAGCGGAGCGCAAGCAGCGAATGGAGGCGATGAGGCGGCGGCTTGTCAGATACGACCTTGCCAAGTGGACGCGCGATTTTCTGGACAAACTGCGGCAGACAAGGCGCATGCAGTCCGCCATGTCTTCAAGGATTTTGTCAAAGCGGGCGGCGGATGAAATCATCGGAAAGGTAAGAAGGGGCAAAAAGTCCATAGTGTTGCTGGACTATGACGGCACGCTTGTTTCTTTCAGGGAGAACCCCGAAGACGCAAAGCCCGATGATGAGATATTAAAAAGTCTGCGAGCCGTTGCCGCGAATCCGAAAATCAAACTTGTGATAGTGAGCGGCAGAGACAGAAAAACCCTCTCCCGCTGGCTTGGGAAAGTGAGCAACTGCATCATTGCCGAGCATGGCGCGTGGATAAGAGACGGGGGGAAATGGCGGCGCACTTCTCCCGAAACGCCGGGTTGGAAAAAAGAGGTTTTGTCCGTGCTTGAGATATTTTCCGACAGAACTCCCGGCTCGTTTGTGGAGGAAAAAAACTATTCTCTTGTGTGGCATTACAGAAAGGTTGACCCCGCGCTTGCGGTTGTGAGGGTGGGGGAGATTAACGAGGCGCTCGCCGGAATGGTGCAAAATCTCAATGTCAGGGTAACGCAGGGAAACAAGATTGTTGAGGTGGGGGATTTGTCGGTCAACAAGGGCGCGGGTGTTCTCCCGTGGTTTTCAGGCGGCGGGTGGGATTGCGCGATTGCAATGGGGGATGATGTTACGGATGAGGATATGTTTTCGGCGCTTCCGTCTTATGCTTATTCAATCAAGGTCGGGCACGGGCGACCGAGCAGGGCGAGGTTTTATACGCCTTCGGTCACAGAGGCGCGGCAGTTTGTGCATCGGTTGGCGAGGGTTAAGTGAAAACGCTTTTTCTGATAAGGCACGCCCACAGCGGAAGGAAGTCGGGGGTTGCGGATGATTCGAAACGTCCGCTTTCGGACAGGGGAAAGGCGGAGGCGGCGGAGATGGGGAAACGGCTTAAAGCAGGAAGGGTTAATTTTGACGCCTTTTATTCAAGTGTTGCGAAAAGGGCTTATGAAACGGCGAGAATTGTTGCGGGGGAGGTGGGGGTTTCGGTTGAGGATATTGTAAGGGATGAAGGGTTTTACACCTTTGATGTTGAAAGGCTTTTGTCCGCCGTCCGGTCTGTTGATGACGGGTTTTCCACTGTTGCGGTTTTCTGTCACAATTTTGCGGTAAGCGGGGTTGCGAACCTTCTTGCGGGAGCGGAGATAGAAATGCCGACTTGCGGGGTTGTTCATATAGAAACGGGTTCGGAAAAATGGAGCGGGGTTTCGGCGGGAGAGGGAAGGGTGGTTGAGTTTGATTTTCCGGGGCGGGATAAATCGGGTTGATGTTTGGCGGTTAGAGGCAGAGGGATGGGGGAGAAGCAGTATTGCTTTCCCCGTCATTCCGTGCTCCGCACGGAATCCAGAGGGGATGGGGAGATGTGCCGTTGACAAAACGGGGAGATTGCCGTTAGGGTTTCGCCGTCCAACAAACCGATGACGGGAAGGATTGAGAGATGAACAGAGCATTTTACGGGTTTGCCATAGCGGTTGTCGTTTTAATGGGTGCGGCTTACTATGCGGGTCTTTATGGGTCGCAAACCGAGGTGAATGAGAGAGGTTGGACACCTCTAATGTTTGCGGCGAGGGACGGAAACTCTAAAGCAATACGAGAGTTACTAAAAGCGGGTGCGGACATAGAGGCAAAGGATAACGATGGCTGGACGGCTCTGATGATTGCGGCGATCCTCGGGCAGACAGAAGCAGTAAGAGAGTTGCTAAAAGCGGGAGCAGATATAGAAGCAAGAGAGAGTGAAAGCGATTTGACGGCTTTAATGCTTGCGACAGGTGGCGGCCAAACCGAAGCAATACAGGCATTGCTGAAAGCGGGAGCAGATATAGAAGCAAGAGAGAGTGAAAGCGATTTGACGGCTTTAATGCTTGCGACAGGTGGCGGCCAAACCGAAGCAATACAGGCATTGCTGAAAGCGGGAGCGGATATAGAGGCAAGAGAGAGTATAAGCGGCGGGACGGCTCTAAGGCAGGCGGCATTTCATGGCCAAACCGAAGCAATACAAGTATTGCTGAAAGCGGGAGCGGATATAGAGGCAAAAAATCATTTAGGCGCAACGGTTCTGATGGCAGCGTTGTTCGGCGGCGGGCACATAGAAGCAATACAGACATTGCTTAAAGCAGGGGTTAATATAGAGGCAAGGGAGAATTATGGACTCACGGCTCTGATGATTGCGGCAATTCATGGCCAAACCGAAGCAATACAGGCATTGCTGAAAGCGGGAGCAGATAAACGGGCAAGTGTCGACGGAGTTACGGCTTTTGATGCATGGCAAGCGGCGCATAAAGACCATCCTGATTTTTACGAAATCACAAGGTTGCTTCAACCATGATTTTAGAAAAAGAAAAATACGGACAAACATGCTACTCTATTCTTGTTCAAGATCCTATTTATGATAACACCTATACCTATATTTACCCCGCATGCTTCGAAGCAGAATTGCTTGTGAGATATAGTGAAAGTCTGGAAGAAGTAGCAGATCAGATTACTTATATGCTTTTATATACAAAGTATCAAAAGATAGAATGCAAGGGACAATCTTGTATAAAAGGCAGTTTGCGAATGTATTCACAGACAAAAAAAATGATATTTCATATTAATGTGGTTATGAAACAGAACCACAAGTCTTTTACGATACTTAATTATGGAATAGAATGGTAGGGTCTGCATCATGAAGAAAAAACTGACAGCCATTGTTCTCTTCCTCTGTCTCCTCTCCGCCACACCCGCAGAGGCTCACAGAGTCCATTTCCCGAAAGAGTCACAGATGGAAAACTTCCTTGTGAAGAACTGGAAGCACACTGTCTTTGCTGAAAACTTTGACATATACAGAGACAAGAAAGGGCGAACCGGCAAGCAATACCCTACGGACACGGGAGGGAAGATTGACATCCTTGCCATTAGCAAAGACAAAAAGACCTTTCTTGTGATTGAACTGAAACGGGGCGGGACTTCCGATACGGTTATCGGGCAATGCCAAAGGTATATGGGGTTTGTGAAAGAGAAACTGGCAAAGAAGGGTCAGGAAGTCAGGGGAGCAATAGTAGCCTCAAAGACAAACAAGAAAATCAAACGAGCTTTGTCGGTTGTGCCTAACATTGACTTTTATAAATACAAAATCAACTACAAGGTTATTCACTTGGAGAGGGTTGAGTGAGAGATAAGAAGAGACGTATTATAGCATCTTTAGTAGATTCATTATTCTTCTTTTCTTTCTTTATGTCCTCACAAGACATGCCATATTCTTTTTTAATCTGTTCCAACATAAAGTGTTTAACAGTACCTTTGTGAAGTCCTTCTTTCATCATTGTATCTTTGAGGGCTTTTTTCATCTCCAGATGCTCCCTATATAACTTTCTTGTAGGATTAGATTCACCACGCTTTCCTTCGTATCTTTTAAGCGATTTTAGTTTTTCGATCAATTCTGTATACTCTTTATTCAAAGAACTTTTCCTCCTTGAGATCTTTTCACACTTTGTTGATTTTTCTTTCTCGGCTTTCCGCCGTTTCACACCACTATTTCAACTTCTTCAAAACTTCCGCCGCCCGCACTGCTGACCGCCTGAGAGCGGTTCAACTCAAGCATTTCAGACAGGGAAACTCTCAGCGTCTCTATAAGTTCCTCGCGGGTCGCCTCCTGACAGTTCACGCCGGAAATTTCCTGTATCCAGCCTATCCACCAGTCGCCGTCCTGTTTGATTATCGCTTTGTAATGGGATTGCTTGCTCATACCTTCAATTATCACAAGGCGCATTGCGTATGTCAAAACCCAAGCACACCCTCAACCTCCGATATCTTCCCGCAAACCGCCCCGCACTTGCCGAACTCATCCGCTTTCAAGCGCGGGTCGGGAATTGCCACGCAAAACATCCCGGCATCCGCCGCAGACTCAACCCCGCGCGGCGAGTCCTCAACCGCCGCGCAAAAGCGGGGCGCAATGTCAATCTTTTCAGCCGCAAGCAAATAAATGTCGGGCGCGGGCTTTCCGTTTTCCACACAATCGCCCGACACCACCGCATCAAACAGGGTCCCAAGCGAAAACTTTTCAAGCACATACGCTATAACCCTCATGGGCGAACTGGACGCAAGAGCGGTTTTCAACCCGCCGCCTCTGAATCTTTCAATCGCCTCCCTTGCGCCCTCAAACATTGACAGACGCTCCTCATAAATGCCGAGAAGGATCTCCATCCTCCGCTCTATCAGACTTTGGGGGGAGCAGTTCAGCCCGAACTCCCGGATAATCAGTTTTGACGAGTCAATCTGGCTCAGTCCGACAACCTTGTCCCTGAAAAGAGGGTCGTAACGAACGCCCTCCGATTTGAGCAGTTTTATTTCCGCTTCTTCCCACAGGGGCTCGCTGTCTATGAGCACCCCGTCCATGTCAAAGATGACGGCTTGAAAATTCAAAGTTGGTCTTGAATCTTGTCTTCAAGCGACTTTTTGTATTCCGCCGTGTCTATCTTCACTCTTGCAACGCCGGTTTCAATTGCCGCCTGCGCCACCGCCGCGGACTCCCACGGAAGAACGCGCGGGTCAAACGGCTTGGGCACTATGTAATCGGGAGAAAACTCTATCGGGCTTCCGCCGTACGCCTTTATAACACTGTCGGGAACGGGCTCTTTCGCCAGAGCCGCAAGCGCCCTGACCGCCGCAATTTTCATCTCCTCGTTTATGGAACGCGCCCTCACATCAAGAGCGCCCCGGAATATGAACGGGAAACCGAGAACATTGTTCACCTGATTGGGGTAGTCAGACCTTCCGGTCGCCATGATTACATCATCACTTCTCGCGCTTTTTGCATCCGGATATGAAATCTCCGGGTCGGGGTTCGCCATGGCGAATATAATGGGGTTTGCGTCCATGCTTCTCACCATATCCTGACTTACCGCTCCGCCGTTTGACAAGCCCACAAAACACTGCGCGCCTTTCATCGCGTCTTCAACAGTGCGGTGCTTGGTCTTTACGATAAAACGCTCTTTCTGAGGGTTCAGCCCCTCCTTGCGCCCTTCGTAGATTACGCCCCTGCTGTCGCACATTATTATGTTTTCCCGCTTCACGCCGAGAGAGACAAACAACTCCGCGCAAGCGATTGCGGACGCGCCCGCGCCGTTGAAAACCATAGTAAGGTCTTCAATGTTTCTGCCCGTCAACTCACACGCATTGAGAAGCCCGGCGGCGGATATGATCGCCGTTCCGTGCTGGTCATCATGAAAGACGGGGATGTCCATCTTCTCTTTCAACTCATCCTCTATCTTGAAACATTCCGGCGCTTTTATGTCTTCAAGGTTAATGCCGCCGAAAGTCGGCTCAAGGCTCTCAACGATTCTTATAAACTCGTCGGGGTCGGAGCAGTTTATGTTTATGTCGTAAGCGTCAATGTCCGCAAACCTTTTGAACAGAACCCCTTTGCCCTCCATTACCGGCTTGCCCGCAAGCGCCCCTATGCTGCCGAGGCCCAGAACCGCCGTTCCGTTGGAAACCACGCCCACAAGGTTGCCCTTGTTGGTGTATTCGTAAGCGGTGTCAGGATCTTTTTCTATCTCTTTGCACGGCTCGGCCACTCCCGGAGAGTAGGCGAGGGAAAGGTCCCACTGTGTCGCGCACGGCTTTGAGGGGATAACCTCAAGTTTTCCCTTCCTCTCTTTCCTGTGATACTCAAGCGCGGATTTTTTCAGGTTTTGTTCCGATTTTTCTGCCATGGTTTTTCTCCTTCGCCGTTACCCGCACCCGCAACTGCCGCCGCCGCAACATGTGTCTGTGCCGTTTTCCGTTTCAGCCGCCTCAACAGGGGCGGGGGGTTCGGCGGAACTCGCTCCAAACCCTTTGAAGCCAAAACCGAAAGAGGAAAGAAGTCTTGTAACTTTCTTCGTTCCGCAACTTTCGCACTTTGCAACCTCATTGCCGAGGTGAAGGAACTCAAATCTGTTTCCGCACTTCGCGCATTCGTATTCGTAACAGGGCATTGGAAGACTCTCCGTCAGCGGCTTAATATATGGAAAGACGGGGGATTAGTCAACAGGCGGCAATCCCGTCAAATCCTCGTCCAGAAATCAAGCCCCAGAAACTCAAAAAACCTCTGCCCGTAGATATTCACATAAAACAGCAACCCCGCCGCCATCAAGAACCCCGCCGCCAGCAGCATCCCCCCGACCGCATACTTATAGACGGAGTGATAGCGGCTCACAAGCGCCGAGAGAGACCGCCACCTTCCGAGGAACAGGGCGGCAAGCACAAACGGCGAGCCGAGCCCCGCCGAATAGGTCAGCAGAAGCAGCATCCCCCCGGACGGTTCGGGAGACAGCGCGGCGTAAGACAGTATGGACGCAAGCATAGGCCCTATGCACGGCGTCCACCCGAAAGCAAAGGCGCACCCCAGCATGAACACATAGGCCGCCCCTCTTCCCGCGCCGGGGGCGGACGCCCGCCGCTCCCTCATCAGGAAGGGGATTTTAATGACCTCCAAAGTGAAGAGCCCTAAAATCATCACCAGAGCGCCGGAAACAACAGAAAGGGTCTCCCTGTATTCCGCAAGAAAAGACCCGGCGAAGGACGCCGAAGTTCCCATGAGGGAGAATACTGAGGAAAATCCCGCCACAAACAAAACCGCAGGACCCACCGGGCGGGCGTTGCCCGCCGCAATCGCGGACAGGTATCCGGGAACCAGAGGAAATATGCAGGGCGAGAGAAAAGACGCCGCGCCGGCAAGAAAGGCGAGGGTGAACGCGGGGGAGGCGGTTTCAATCATGACGTTTCCCCGCCGTTTTGGATATACGATTCAAACCGCCCGCCGAGGTCTTCCGCTTCATCTATGTCGCGCAGTGTTTGCAGCATGCTCACCTTAAGGGAAAGCGCCTCCGCTTTTTCAACCGTCCGGGCGGTTACCGAGTTTGAACTCCATTCAATTCCGCAAAACAACTCCCGGTAAAGCCGCCTCATTCCTATAAGGTAATAGCCGCCGTCTTCGCACGGCCCTATAACCACATCCGCCCCGTCAAGCCGCTCAAACGCCCCGGCGATAATTGCGGGTGTAATGTCAGGGCAGTCCGTCCCGATGACAACAACCTTTTCGCTTCCCTCCCGAAGGCAAAGCCCGATGGCGTTTGCCATTCTTCCGCCCAGCGAATCCCCGCTCTGCGGAGAGAAAGCCCCCGAAAAGCCGCCGAGCCACCGCCTTACTTCTTTTTCCATTTCCGGCGGGTCAAAGAAAATCCGCGCTCCGCGCTCCGCCGATTTCACAACATCTTTCGCCATGGCGGAATAAACCGCCGCCGCCCGCCGGTTTCCCAGTTGCTTTGCCAGCCGCGTCTTCACTTTTCCCGGAGTGGGGTGCTTGAGAAAAATCGCCACCGTGTTCAATGTTGCTGGTTTCCCGTGGTCAGGCGGTTTGCCCGCCGCAACTGCTTCCCCCGCCCGCCGTGCAGCCGAAACAGTGGCTTCCGAATTTAATATCGCGCCCGACAATGCTTTCATGCGAGGAATTAAAAACGGTCGCCCCTCCGCCGTTTTCCGCCGGGACGCCCATGCCGAGCATCTGGTTGAAATCGCAGTCGTAAAGGTTTCCGTTATGGTCAACGCTTATCATGTCGCGGCACATCACGCCCTCGGCGGCGGAGGGGTTGAACGCGGACACGATTTTGTCCATGTAGGAGGAGTATTTGTTTTCCCGTATCAGCCACTGCCGGAATCTGTTTATCGGCATATTTGTTATGCAGTAAAGGTTGTTGAACTCAATGCCGTGCCGTGACTTGAGTTTTTCCTTAAATGTTTTTTCAAGCCCCGTCTGTTCGGACGGAAGATACTCTCCCGGAGGGTTGTGGACGAAATTCAGAACAAGCCCGCTTCCCTCGCCGCCGTAGCCCTGTTCGTTAAGCAGCAGGGCGGAGCGGACGCTTTTTTCAAACACGCCCCTGCCTCTCTGTTTGTCTGTGAAATACTCATCGTAATGCGGCAGAGAGGAAACCACCTCAACCCCGTGCCGGGCGAAAAATTCCGGCAGGTATTCCTTGCTTTCCCCGGTAACGGGATTTCCGTCAAAGGTAACGGTCAGGTTGTGGCGCACGATAATGTGTTTCCCCATTTCCGCCGCCCGCCGGACGAGGTGGTCAAAATGCGGATTCAGTTCCGGCGCGCCGCCCGTAATGTCAAGCGTTTCCACTTTTTCATCCGACAGTATTTCAAGGCAGCGGTTTATGGTTTTGATGTCCATCTGCTCGGTCCGTTTCGGGGAGGCGTCAACGTGGCAATGGACGCACGCCTGATTGCAGAGTTTTGTAACATTAACCTGAAGGGTTTTGAGGGAGCGCGGCGTTATGCTGACGTTTCTGTCTTTGATAAATGCGGAAAAGTTTCTTCCGCCGCCGTTGCTGCCGTTGTGTTCCGTCATTGTAAAAAAGGGGGGAGGGCGGGCTACAGCGCGCCGTTTTCCTTCAGGGTATTTTGCATCTGAACCGCGTGGATAAGTTTAACTCCCGCTTCCATTGAGGCGGCGACATGAACGGCCTCGGTCATTTCTTCGGGGCCCGCGCCGGTTTCAATGCATCTGTTGGTGTAGGCGTCAATGCAGTAGGGGCATTGTTTGGAATGCGCCACCGCAAGGGCGATGAGCGCTTTTTCTCTGGCGGTCAAAGCCCCCTCATCGGAGGTGGCGGCGTTGTAGTAGTCAAAGAACTTGTCCATCAGGTTCTTTGCGAATTTTCCGACCTCGTTGAATTTTTTAAGGTCTTCGGGTTTGTAGTAACTCATAGCAAATGCCTCCGCGCGGGTTTGGGGTTATTTTAACACAGAACGGGGCGGGGTGGGGGTTGTGGTCAAAAGGTGTTGTTCAAGGTGGCCTTTAATATGGAAGGAATTGCAGTTTATATTCAAGGTAGCCTTGAATAAGGAGATAGTTTTGCCGGAATCCGGTCTCTTTTCTGTCATTCCTTGCTCCGACAAGGAATCCAGAGGGGGAGGGGGATTATTGCTGTTTGCCTCCGAATTGGATGTCAAAGCCCGCTTTGATCGCTTTCTCGTCAAAGCCCGAATCCATTGCTCCGCTAAAGTGGAATTGTATCATATCATTCAGACGGACACCCGCACTTGCGCCGATGCCGAACTCGCCCCGATAGGCGGAACTTGTCATGCCGAAACGTGCCCGGCGGTCTTTCTCAACGGCTATGAACTCTTGGGCCATAGACATTGCGACCGCTTTGCTCAAGCGGTTGCTTACATCCACCAAGCCGGAGACGCGGCTTTCAACGGAGGAAAGGCGGGTTTCGTGGTCGTTGATACGGGCGTGTGCGCTTCCGGTGGGGTTTGGGTCATCGCCGATTGTGCCAATGCGGTCATCCATTTCTTGAAGTGAGTATCGCCCGATACGGACACCTGTCTCATCTCTCTCGCCTATGACAATGGAATTGCCTGATTCGGTTCTAACGCCTGCCCCTATGGAAATGCCGCCACGTATTGTTACACTCGCATTTGCGCCGATAGCCGTTCCGCCGCTTAAAGTAACGGATGCGTTATAGCCGAGAGCCGTTGATTCAGTTCCATCTGCGCGGGAGCGATCGCCGCCGTTAATTGAGCCGCTACTTGTCTGTATGCCAGCCGTTGCAACCGGACTTTCTGCTCTTGCCTCCGCTCCCTGAACAGAAGCATCATCAACCTCGCTTTGAATCGGGGGGCGCGGCGGGTCGGGAGGGCGGGGAGGACTTGAAGTTCCGTGGGCGGTGGCAGGGTCATAACCTACACGTCTGGCAAAATGCTGCAAATCGTAAATCCCTATCTGCACATCGGACTGATTGGTATTGCCGATGCGAATCTGTCCTACACCGCTGGTTGCCACTTTGGCCTTCACATTATGTCCAATGGCAATTGCGCCCAAACCGACCGCGTGCGCCCCCACGCCAATGGCAATGGCGCCTTCCGAGTTAAAGTTGGGAAGATTAGTTTCAGGCACGGTTGACGCCCCTGCTCCAATGGCAACGGATTGCGGCGAGGTCGCGTTTGCCGAATGGCCGAATGCTGAAGAATTAACCGCGCCCGGTCCTGCGTATGCGCCCCAGCCGAAAGTTGATGAGTTGTTGCCGACCCCGTCCGCGCCGCCCTCACCGAAAGTGGTTGCCTCCGTTCCGGTCGCGCTTGGGAGTATAAAGGAAAAGTCGGTGGAATTGATTGCGGTATGAATCGCGTTGTTAATGATTCTCCCTTCCTCTGTCTCTTCCTCTATTATGGCTCTGACAGCAGTGCCTCTGGAAGAGTTGACACCCTCTATTTGCGCCCGGAGGGTGTCGTCTGCCATGAGCAAGGCGGAGTTAATACTGCTGACCGTTTCCTTGTCGGAGAACTCACTCAGGTTGAACGCGCCAACAGTTACATCCCCAATTGAGGAATCGCCGATACGGATTTGTCCGGCATTGGCAAACATATTACGCCCGATTGCAATGGAGTTCATGCCCATGGCGCTCGCCCCGCCGCCGAGGGCGATGGCTCCGTTTGCAGTAGCGTATGAAAAGGAACCAATGGCTATGGCGTCTTCCGCGTATGCGCCGGAGGCCCTATGTATGCCCAAATTCTCATCGTAGAAAGTAAGAAAGCCACTGTGCGCACCGATGGCTATGGCTTTTACGGCGGTAGCTTGTGCGGAAAAGCCGATAGCCGTTCCCCCTTCTTCCGCAAAAGATTCACTACCGATAGCCGTTCCCCCGAAACTCGCATTTGCACCATAACCGAAGGCGGTTCCACTAGCAGACACTTCTCTTTCTATGTTATCGTCATAATAACTACGGCTATTCGCCCTCGCCCCAATTCCCACGGCGGTGGAGTTATACCCGAACACGCTCGCATTCTGACCGATAGCAAGCGAACCGTTTTTCGCATCCTGAAAGAAAGGCAACGATTGGCTAATGGTCTGAAACTCGCTCAGATCGTATTTGCCGATTTCAACATCGGATATAGACGAGTTGCCTATCCGAATTTGGTTTGCTCCGGCAGTAACACCATCCCCTATGGCGATTGCTCTCACACCGGTAGCATTTGCTTTATGGCCCAGAGCGGTTGAGTTTTCACCGCTCGCATTCGCCGCCTGTCCTATTGCGGTTGAGTAGTTGCCCGCTCTTGAGTCAACACCAAGAGCGGTTGAAAACTTGCCTCGCGCAGTTGCCCCGTTTCCAAATGCGGCGGCGTTTGTGCCTCTTGGCTCTCTTGTGTAGCCGACCGCTCTGTCAATTTCTTCCTGCCAGTTCTTTTCGGCGGCATTAGCAAATCTCCCTAAAGAGTAGTTGCCGATGGTTACATCCTTTATGGAGTTAGAGCCGATACGGATTTGTCCGGCATTGGCAAACATATCTTTGCCGATTGCTATGGAGTTTACGCCTATGGAACGCGCTCCGCCACCGAGGGCTATGGCTCCATTTGCGGCGGCGTTTGACAGATAACCGATTGCTACAGATTCTTCCCCGTGCGCACCTCCATATGTGTAAGACCTTGAAACAGAATTCCAATATCGTCCGCCACCGCCACCGAGAGATATGGCCCCTTGGGCGGTCGCGCTTGAATAGTAGCCGATTGCTATGGAGTCTTGCGCAGTTGCGCCCGCCGCAATTGCGCCCGCACTGCCTATAGATATTGAATACTCACCCGCGCTCCGTGCAAAATAGCCCAGAGCGGTTGAATAATCTCCCTCGCTCCTTGCACTATAGCCCAGAGCGGTTGAATAATCTCCCCCGCTCCTTGCCCTATAGCCCAGAGCGGTTGAAGAATCTCCCCCGCTCCGTGCAAAATAGCCCAGAGCGGTTGAATGCCTACCCGCGCTACTTGCCCTATAGCCCAGAGCGGTTGAATTCCTACCCGCGCTACTTGCCCTATAGCCCAGAGCGGTTGAATTCCCACCCGTGCTACCTGCCCTATAGCCCAGAGCGGTTGAATAATCACCCGCGCTACCTGCCCAAGAGCCCAGAGCGGTTGAATACCTACCCGCGCTCCTTGCATTAGAGCCCAGAGCAGTTGACCAATCACCCGCACTACTTGTCCTAGAGCCCAGAGCAATTGAACGAATACCCGCGCTACTTGCAATATAGCCCAGAGCAGTTGACCAATCACCCGCACTACTTGCCCTAGAGCCCAGAGCGGTTGAATACCTACCCGCGCTCCTTGCATTAGAGCCCAGAGCAGTTGACCAATCACCCGCACTACTTGTCCTAGAGCCCAGAGCGGTTGAATTCCCACCCGCGCTACTTGCTTTAAAACCCAACGCAGTTGAACGAATACCCGCGCTACTTGCCCTAAAACCGACAGCCGTCCCTCCGGAATCAGCATTTGCGCCATAACCAAAGGCGGTTGTGCCATAGTGGTATTCTGTGCCATAATACCAGTCTATCCAACTGCTATTAGCCCTCGCCCCGATTCCCACAGCGGTGGAGTTATAACCGAACACGCTCGCGTTCTTCCCAACAGCAAGCAAACCCTTTGACGCATCCTGAAAGAAAGGCAACGATTGGCTAATGGTCTGAAACTCGCTCAGATCGTATTTGCCGATTTCAACATCGGATATAGACGAGTTGCCTATCCGAATTTGGTTTGCTCCGGCAGTAACACCATCCCCTATGGCGATTGCTCTCACACCGGTAGCATTTGCTTTATGGCCCAGAGCGGTTGAGTTTTCACCGCTCGCATTCGCCGCCTGTCCTATTGCGGTTGAGTAGTTGCCCGCTCTTGAGTCAACACCAAGAGCGGTTGAAAACTTGCCCAGCGCAGTCGCGCCGTTTCCAAATGCGGCGGCGTTTGTGCCTCTTGGCTCTCTTGTGTAGCCGATCGCTCTGTCAATTTCTTCCTGCCAGTTCTTTTCGGCGGCATTGCGGATTTCCGCTAAATCGCCCAAAGAGTATTTGCCGATTGTTACATCACTGATGTTACGGTCGCCAATGCGGATAGCGCCGTTACCGTCCGAACCGTCACCGGCAACAATATCTTTCCCGATTGCTATGGAGTTTACGCCTGTAGCGTTCGCCCCGCCACCGAGGGCAATGGCCCCGTTTGCGGAAGCGGCTGACAAGTAGCCAATGGCTATGGCATCTTGTGCTGATGCACCTAATTGCCTATTAAGTAAAGTTGATAAAAAAGAGGCGCCGCCAATGTTAATGGCTGTAAATGCAGAAGCAGTGGCTCTATGGCCGATAGCAATTGAGCTACCACCCGCGCTATTTGCATGAGAGCCCAAAGCTGTTGATCCCCCACTCGTACCTGTTGTTGCATAAGCACCCACAGCCGTTGAACTTCTACGCGCGGTTGCATAAGCACCCAGAGCTGTTGAACCTGAAACAGTAAATAAAGCCCCCCAATCACTCGCCTCTGCCCCAATACCCACGGCGGTGGAATTAAACCCGAACACGCTCGCGTTCTCCCCAATGGCAATCAGACCATCTGACGCATCATGAGTGAAAGGCAACTGACTGCCGACAGCATCGATAATTGCCGTTTCAACATCATCGCCGGTCTGAAACTCGCTCAAATCATATTCGCCAATCTCAACATCGGATATAGACGAGTTGCCTATCCGAATTTCCCCCGCTCCTGCTTCCACGCCGTTGCCGATTGCTATGGCTCCCGTTGCGGCAGTTGCGCCTGACCCTAAGACCGTTGCCCCTATACCGCTTGTTGCTTCGTAACCGACAGCCGTTGAAAACTCTACCGCATTGGCAAGCCCGCCGAGGGCGGTTGACCTTTCACCGCCCGCCGTTGCCCTTGCTCCAACGGCAACGGCATCTCTTCTTGACGCATTTGCCAAGTAACCAAATGCAGAACTTTCAAAGTCACCCGCAAACGAGTTTCGGCCAACCGCCGTTGAAAATGCCCCGATTGCCACCGCATTCTGACCTACGGACGTGGAACTTTCGGCGGATTTCGCGCCTTGCCCGACCGCTGTTGCAAACTCCCCGATTGCCTGCGCCCCTTGCCCTACTGCCGAGGAATCGTTTCCGCTCGCCAATGTGCCATAACCGAATGCGGATGAATTAAGACCACTTGCCGATGAATTCGCGCCTACGGTGGTTGCGGAGGTTGCACTTGCGGTTGCCAAATGACCCAGTGCCACAGTGTCATCCGCGTGCGCTTTTGATTCCTGACCCACAGCCGTTGCGTTTGTTCTTGGTATTAAATCAGTACGCGTAAAAGTTAAAGTGTTGCCGCTTTTATGCCAATACCCCGTGCTACCGGAAGTAGTATAGATATACTCGTCTCTAATATCAGTAATAACAATCTCAGTATCAATCTTCCCCGCCTCCGCTCCCTGACCTATAGCCGTTGAGTTTGCCCCCGGCGCCTTCGCTCCCTGACCCACAACAGTAGAAGCCACTGCGTTTGCTTGTGCGTCCTGACCTAGAGCCGTTGCCCCCTCGTGGCTTGCACTTGCTTGAGAGCCGACCACTGTTGAAAACGCCCCGACTGCCTGCGCTCCATGTCCAATTGCCGAGGAATACCGACCTACGCTACTTGCCTGATAACCCAGTGCGGTTGAAAACGAACCCGCGCCTCTACCATATGCCGACAACTCCCTGCCAACCACACTGTCAATTGCCGTGTCAATCGTTCCGCCGTCCGCCACACCTGTGCTGATTACATCATCAATCGCCCTGTCAATCGTTCCGCCGTCCGCCACACCTGTGCTGATTACATCATCAATCGCCCTGTCAATCGTTCCGCCGTCCGCCACACCTGTGCTGATTACATCATCAATCGCCCTGTCAATCGTTCCGCCGTCCGCCACACCTGTGCTGATTACATCATCAATCGCCCTGTCAATCGTTCCGCCGTCCGCCACACCTGTGCTGATTGCAGATGAAACATCATCGGCGTTCTGAAACTTGCTCAAATCGTAATTGCCGATTTCAACATCGGTCATAGACGAGTCGCCTATCCTGATTTGGTTTGCTCCGGCAGTAACACCATTCCCTATGGCGATTGCTCTCACACCAGTCGCCATTGCCCCATAGCCCAGAGCAATTGAAGAATGACCCTCGCTTCTTGTGCTACTGCCGATAGCGGTTGATCTTGCTCCAGTTGCCTTTGCGTCCTGACCTATAGCGGTTGAACCCACTTGAGTTGCCCGCGCAATCTGACCCAAAGCCGTTGAGAAATCGCCATAAGCCCCCGCACCTCTACCTATAGCAGTGGATTTTGTCCCATTGGCAACCGCATCCTCGCCGAAGGCCGATGATTTTGCACCGCTCGCATTCGCATTATCTCCGACCGCTGTTGTCTTGTCCCCGCCTTCGTGAGCGCCTTCCCCCGCTTTATACGCCCCCGCTTGCGAAACCATCCCGACAACCAGAAAAGCCGCCGTCAAAAAAGTTTGTGCGAATGATTTTCTCATTGGTCAATTCTCCTTCGGTCTGACGCTCTCGGCGCCGGGCCGTGTGAACTTTCTGCAAATACGTAGTAAGAGAAGGTCTGCACCTTTTCCCCGTCTAAAGGTCTTCTATCAGTAACAGAGACCCGACAGGAAACTACGTTTTCCTGCTTCAAGTTCACGGCGACTACTTTACGGCTACCCGTCAACCTGTCAAGTTCACACCGGAACATTTCACATCCCGCTTTTACAAACCCGAAACCGCAAAAACCCCACCCCCTCTGGATTCCTTGTCAGAGCAAGGAATGACAGGAGAAAGGGACTGGTTTCCTTGTCTGAGCAAGGAATGACGGAAAAGCAAAAATTAATTCCCCGCCGGAATCGGCCTGAATCTTTTCAACGCTTCCCGGTCAAGCGAAGGATTGGCCGGATGGTTATAAACCTCAAGAGATTTGGCAAACTGCCTCCGCGCCTCCGCGCTATCACCCTGACGGTGTGCAAGTAGGCCGAGGCGGTAATAACGCCGCCCCTGCATTTCCGTGATAAGCGTCTCATCAACGGAAAGTTCCGCCCGCTCCAGCAACTCCCGCGCCATTGCCAGTTGCCCGGTGTCGCCCGCATTCTTTATCAACACCTCAGCCGCGGCGGCAAGACCCTGATAATGCCTCTCCAGACTTTTAATTTTTTCCGCAACCGCGCGTTTTGTCGCCGGGTCTTGAGACAGCATGGCGTAGCCCAGAAAATAACCGTATTGCCCCATTAGTATGCCGTGCTGGGCGCGATTCCAGCGGTCTTGCGGCGGGGGACTGAGGGAAATGGAATTAAAATAATCGGCAACACGCCTGTCAAAAAGACCGTTCAGGGTAACCGTGCCCGGCGGCTTTTGAGTGTTTAATTTCCGGTAAAAACCAAAATGGGCTATGCCGCCCGGATTGGGTATGTCTTTGCTCCGGGTAACGGTGTAAACGGGGCGGGTGTTGCCGCGCATAAATGTTTGGAAAGATTCCTTCTTCTTGCGCTCGGTGGTTGTGGTGGGAATGAAAAGGCGGTTTGGAAAAATTAGCCCCTGAGTGTTGATGAGTTCCACATCCGGACGCACGCCCTCGGTGTGGTGAAGATAACCCAGAGGGGCGGTGTCATTATCGCCCACCACAAACAACACGGCTCCGGGCTCAAGACCCCCCAGTATCATCCTGCCGTAGGTATCGGCAAAGCGGTCCTGACTGCGGTTGTTGACGTCCAGATTCTTGTGCAGAACAAACACGGGAATTAACAGGGCAAGCGCGGGCAGGGTTCGGACAAGAGGATGAACAACCGCATCCCGGATATAAACAAGGCCGTGGCACATCCACAAAGCCATGACGCCGTAGGCGATAAGAGGATAGGGGCGGAAGATGGCGAGCCGTATGTAATCGTAGTCAATGCCGAGGGCGAGAATAAGCAGCAAACTGTGGGCGAAGAAAATCCAGACGGTCGCCGCAATCAGAGTTTTTCTCCCCTCGCGGTAAAGTCGGCGAATTCCGGCAAGCGCAAGCAAAGCGCCCGCTGGGGTGAAAAGGAAAATACATTCCTTCAGGAAATACCACGCAAACCCCGCCTTGTCCGCCAAACCCGCGCTGGGGCTGGCGTCCACACTGCCGTAACCCTGCCGACTGATGTAATACCAGAAATCCTCAAGACTGCCGACGGGGCCGTAGGAGGCAATCAGCCCCGGCTGCCATGAACGCCAGACCATCCACAGGTAAAGCGCGCCCGCTGTGCAAAACGCAATCGCCAGCAGGCGCGGCAGACCGCCCGCCACAAGCCGCCACCGGGGCAGCAGCAGTATGGCAAAAGCGGGAAAGGCAAGCGTCATCAAATGCAAATGGTTCGCCAGCCCCAAACCAAAACACAAGGCGGCAAAACTGAGCTCGCGTTCCGGCTTCCCGTCTTTCTCCGCCGCCCTCAGGCAGAAGAGCAATACGGCAAAGGTCAGCAGCGCGTTCAGGGTGTAAACCTCGGCGATGATTGCCTGAGACCAGAAATGCTCGGACACCCCGTAGGCCGCCGCCGCCGCAACCGCAAACAGGCGCGGCGCTCCCGTCCGTCTCGCCGCAAGGAACAGTGTCGCGCACGCAAGCGCCCCCAGCAGTCCGCTGAGCAGGTGTATCCGCAACGCCGGAGAGCCTAACGGCAGGTGGGAGAAAATATGACCCAGCAGGGTGTAAAGAGGGTATCCGGGCGGGTGCGCCACACCGGCGTCAACGCTTGCCATAATGAACAGGCCGTCATCCTCAAAGGTAACGGTTTGCGGCGCGGTGAGGGCGTAAACCGCAAACACGGCGGCGGCAATCGCAACCGCAAACGGCAACTCTTTCCGCATTCCGGAGGGAGCGGCGGTTTCGGCGGTTTTGTCTCTCTGTCTTTTTGATGTTGCCATATCAGACCGGTAGCGGACATTTTACCGTGTATTCTTTCCGGGCGGGAACAGGCGGAGTAATTCTATGGCAAAGATCGTAATTTTTGATTTTGACGGCGTTATTGCCGACACCGAGGCAATCCACATGAAAGCCTTCCGCAAGACGCTTGCCCCTTTGGGAATCAGTTTTTCGGACGAAAACTATTTCTCCCGCTATCTCGCCCTTGATGACAAAGCCTTCTTTGAAACCCTGCTTGCTGAAAACGGAAAGGACGCGCGCGGGGAAACCGTCTCCGCGCTGGTGCGGGAGAAGTCTCTCCTGACGGAAAACGAAATTGCCCGGTGCGAACTGTTTGAAGGGGTGGACGCGCTCATAAGGTCTCTCGCGTCCGAAGGTTTCACCCTTGCGATTGCGTCCGGGGCTTTGAGGAAAGAGATAGAGGCCGTGCTTTCACACGCCGGGCTGCTTGGGTTTTTCCCGTGCATTGTGAGCGCCGAGGATTGCGAAAAATGCAAGCCCGACCCCGAACCGTTTGTTCGCGCCTTAAGGGGGATTAACCTGAGCAGGGCGCTTGATGAGCCTGCCATGCCCGGAGAGTGCCTCGTTATAGAGGATTCGGTTCACGGGATAGAGGCGGCGGCGGCGGCGGGAATGAGGTGTGTTGCGGTGGCAAATTCCCATCCCCGCGAAATGCTTTCGGGCGCGGATATGGCGGTTGACTCCGCCCTTCAACTGAACGCCGCCGTTCTGGCTTCTTTTTAAGTCCGCCGCTCTTGCTATATAATTGCGCCCGTAATGATATTTGTAATCTCAGGCCCCTCGGCAAGCGGAAAGACCACACTGGTTCAACATGTGAGGAATGTTATGCCGGAGGTGGAGTTTTCCATCTCCTGCACCACCCGCCCGGAGAGACCGCAAGACAAAAACGACGCGCACGACTACGATTTTGTTGACCGCGAAACCTTTGAGCGCCGCGTGCAGGAGGGCTACTTTGCCGAATGGGCGGACGTTCACGGCAATTTCTACGGAACTCCGTGGAATCAGATCAACAAGGCGTCTTCAACCTCCGGGGGAACTACGGACGTGATTCTGGATGTTGATGTGAAAGGAGCCCAAAACATAAAGGAAAGGTTTCCCGAAGCGGTTCTTATCTTTGTCGTTCCGCCGGGCATTGACGAACTCAAAAACCGCCTGAAAAGAAGAAACACAGAGACGGACGAAAGCATATCTCAGCGGCTTGCCTCTCTGCGAGAGGAACTTTCGGTCATAGACCAATACGACTACATAATCGTTAACAACACAATTGAGGATTCGCAAAGGGAGATAGAGTCCGCGATAGAGATTTTCAGAACGCGCAAGGAGCGCATAGACAACGTGAAGAAGGAGTATTCGGGGTGAGAGCCCGAAACGGCGGCGGGCGCTATGATACGGCTGGGCGACATAATAGATGAGGCGGGAGCATCCCGCGAATTGTCCATACCGGACGTTGGCCTCATCAACAAAGCGTATGTGTATTCCGCCAAAGTTCACGCGGGGCAGAAAAGGTCTTCCGGAGAGCCGTACCTCAGCCACCCGCTTGAGGTTTCCCTTATCCTCGCAAAACTGGGGCTTGACACCCACACCATAGCAACCGGGTTGCTTCACGACACGGTTGAAGACACCCTCGCCACCCAGGAGGACATCAGGGAGATGTTCGGCGATGAAATATCGCGCCTTGTTGACGGAACCACCCAGGTGACCAAACTGTCGCACTCAAGCAGCGAGGAGCGGCAGGCGGAGAATTTTAAAAAACTCATTCTTGCAACGGCGAGGGACGTGAGGGTTGTCCTGATAAAACTTGCAGACCGCCTTCACAACATGAGAACGCTTGAGTTTCTTCCCTACGAAAGGCGGAAAAGAATCGCGAGGGAAACCATGGACATATACGCCCCGCTGGCGCACCGGCTCGGCATCGGGTGGCTTGCATCGGAACTTGAAGACCTCTCTTTCAAATTCCTCAACCCCCGCGAATACGCAAGAATAGAGCGGAAGATGAGCAAGGGAAAAAGGGGGCGCGAGCGCAAGATGGAGCAAACAAGGAAGAGCCTGCAAGAGCGGCTTTCCGCCGCGAAAATCAACTGCGAAGTTTCGGGCAGGGTGAAAAACATCTACGGCGTATACCGCAAAATGAGGTGGCAGAATCTGGAGTTTGCCGAACTTCATGACATCATCGCCCTTCGCGTGATAACACACTCAGAGGGCGACTGCTATCTCGCGTTGGGCGAGTCTCACGCGCTCTGGGGAGCCGTGCCGGGGAAAATTAAAGACTACATATCGCTTCCCAAGAGCAACGGCTACAGGTCTCTTCACACCGCCGTCATGCTTCCCGACGGAGAGCAGATGGAGATACAGATAAGAACGCATTCCATGCACGAGTTTGCCGAAAAGGGAATAGCCGCGCACTGGAAATACAAGGACAACTCACCGAACCCCGACACGGCGGCGGGAAACAGCCTCTCGCGAATAGGCGACCTTGCGGGTTCGGAAGACTCGTTTCATCCGGCAAACTTTATAAATTCCCTGAAGGCGGAACTTGAGCCGAGCGTCATATACGTTTACACGCCCAAGGCGGAACTCATAGAACTCCCCGTGGGCTCAAGCGCGCTTGACTTCGCCTACAGAATCCACACCGACATCGGCAACCGCTGTCTGGAGGCGATTGTAAACAGGCGGCCGTCATCGCCGCTCAAACCTCTCAAAACAGGCGACATAGTTGAGATAAAGGTCTCGCCGGACGCGCGCCCATGTGAGGAGTGGCTTGACGCGGTGGTAACTCCGGAGGCGAAAAGGCGCATCAGAAAATACCTGTCCGGAATGAAGCGGGAGCGCTCTCTGGACATAGGGCGCAATATATGCGAGAGGCGGCTTGCCGCAATAGGCAAAAATCTCTCCGAGATGGTAGCGTCCGGAGAGATTGACAAATCGCTTCAAAAACTCGGCCACCGGACCCCGGATGATTTCTTCCGCATGGTCGGCTACGGCGCCGCCTCGGCGAGAAGTCTGCTGGAAATCCTTGACCCCGGCTTTGAGATTGAGCCCGAAAAGATGGGAAGAATAGAGAAAATTCTTGAAAAGGTCGCCGACCCTGAAAGCAGAAAAATGATATCGGTTGAAGACGAATACGTGATTACCCGCTTTCCGGCGTGCTGTCTTCCCGTGCCGGGCGAAGCCATAGTGGGGCGCATAACGCGGGGGAGCGGGGTGGTTGTTCACTCATCGGCGTGCGAGGAGGGCGGAAGCGGCGCGGGGGAGGGCGAAACCGCCGTGCGCGTGGAGTGGCGGGATGACTTCAAGGGCAAGGCGACAACGGGGCTTTCCGTTGTATGCGCCGACAGCGATGATGTGGCGGCGGAGGTTGAGGAAACCGTGGCGTCTCTCGGCGCGGAAAAGGTAACGGGCAAACTCACCCGGCGTGAAGAGGGAAGACGGTACGGCTTTCTGTTGAAGGTGGAAAACATAGGGTTGCTTGAAAAGGTTATTGATTCGCTTTCACTGCTTGAGGGGGTTGTGTCCGTTGAAAGATGCGGAAGGGCTCTTGCGCTCAGGTAACAAACGGTTAGGGTAACAGTCCGGCGGCGGCGTATGTCCGGTTTTTTTTTAAGCAAAGATTCCAAATCGTCCTTGCGGCGGAATGTGGAATCAGTTCTTCTGGCGCTCCTGCTCGCCTTCACGGTCAGGGCGTTTATTTTCCAGCCTTTTAAGATACCGTCCTCCTCAATGGAGCCCGCGCTTCTCGTGGGAGACTACATAGTCGTCAAAAAATTCGCATACGGAACGCGGATTCCCTTTTCCGGCATACAAATTTTTGACGGCGGCGCAATTAAGCGCGGGGATGTTGTGGTTTTCAA
Organism: Candidatus Dadabacteria bacterium; assembly: GCA_026708565.1. Lineage (NCBI taxonomy): Bacteria > Pseudomonadati > Thermodesulfobacteriota > Candidatus Dadabacteria > Candidatus Dadabacteria bacterium. The sequence continues at coordinate 21,575 of JAPOUR010000005.1, read as the reverse complement.
AAGAGCGGAGCGCCCCGGAGAAAGAAAGAAAAACTATTTCATCAAAAGGGTTGTCGCCACCGGCGGTGATGCGGTTCAGGTGAGGGGCAGGGATATATTTGTGAACGGCTCCAAGGTAACGCAGTCTTACGCGGGCTCTCACACGGCGGACGGCGGCGCGGCGTTTGAGCGCTATTTGCAGAGGTTCGGGGAAAAGAGCGTCAACGTGATTTACCGCAAGGGGCTTTCCTCAACCTACAAGGGAATTGCCTCGTCCGCGTTCCGCGTTCCGGAGGGGCATGTTTTTCTTATGGGCGACAACCGCGACAACAGTCAGGACAGCCGTTTGTGGGGAACGGTTTCCGGGCGCGATGTGGTGGGGAAAGCCGTTATTGTTCACTGGTCGTGGAGTTTCAAAAACTCCCTTCTTCCGAAGGTGAGGTGGGAGAGAATTTTTTCAGAGATTAAATGACCGGTTTTGACAAAAAAGATTTGACGGGAATAGCGGACCTTTCGGCGGAGGAAATCAACTTTATTCTTGAGACCGCGTCTTCAATGAAGGAGTCCACCGGGGGCAAGGTGAAGAAAGTTCCCGCGCTCAGGGGAGTAACGGTCGCAAACCTTTTCTTTGAGCCGAGCACGCGCACCAAGGCGTCATTTGAAATTGCGGAGAAACGGCTGAGCGCCGATGTGTTGAACTTTTCCGTCTCCCAGAGCAGTGTGGCAAAGGGCGAGAGTCTGCTGGACACGGCGAAAAATCTGGAGGCGATGGGGGCGGAGGTGATAGTCATCAGGCACGGCATGTCCGGCGCGCCGCACCTTCTTGCCCGGCAGATAGGGGTTTCCGTTGTGAACGCCGGAGACGGCGCGAATGAGCATCCGAGTCAGGCGTTGCTTGACATGCTTACAATCCGGCGGGCGAAGGGGCGCATCAAGGGGCTCAGGGTTGTAATTGTGGGCGACATACTCAACAGCAGGGTTGCGCGGTCAAACATACACGCGCTTTTGAAACTGGGGGCGTCCGTCGGCATTGCGGGTCCCTGCTCAATGCTGCCGGCGGAATTTTCGGCGATGGGGGTGGACATATTTCACTCAATGGAGGAAGCCCTGCCCGGCGCGGATGTTGTTATCATGCTGAGGGTGCAGTCTGAAAGGGAGAGCGACCGCTATTTCCCTTCGCTCAGAGAGTATTTCAAGTTTTTCGGCCTTACGGAAGAGCGCATCAAACTTGCGCCGCCGGGGCTCGCCGTCCTGCATCCGGGGCCTATAAACAGGGGCGTTGAACTGACCTCTCAAGTGGCTTACGGGCCCGGCTCCGAGGTGCTGGAGCAGGTGGCAAACGGAATATCTGTGAGGATGGCGATACTGTATCTGCTGTGCGCAAGGCGGTCGGGAGGCAACTCGTGAAGATACTCATCAAAGGGGCGAGAATAGTTGACCCCGCTTCAAGCCGGGACGGAAGCAAAACGGGGCGGATTTTTATTGAGGGCGGCTTGATCCGCAAACCTCCGCCGCGCGCGGAAAAACTTCCCGGCATAAAGGTCATAGACGGGCGCGGCATGGTTGCGGCTCCGGGCTTGGTTGACATGCACGTCCACTTGCGCGAGCCGGGTTTTGAGCACAAGGAGACCATAAAGACGGGAACTTTGAGCGCGGTTGCCGGAGGGTTTACCGCCGTTGCGTGCATGCCCAACACCAGGCCCGTCAATGACAATGCGGCGGTAACTCAATACATTCTGATGAAGGCGAGAACGGAGGGTTCGGCGCGGGTTTTTCCCATAGGGGCGATCACGAAAAACGAGGAAGGGAAATCCATGGCGGACATCGGGGAAATGTGTGAAGCCGGTTGTGTGGCCATATCGGATGACGGTTTTCCCGTGGTTGATTCCGCAATTTTGCGGCGTGCGATGGAATATGCAAAACCGTTTGGCGTTCCCGTCATATCGCACTGTGAAGACATGTCGCTTTCCGCGGACGGTGTGATGAACGAGGGGTATGTGTCAAACCTGATGGGTCTCAGGGGCATACCGGCGGAGTCCGAGGAAATCTGTGTTTCCAGAGACATCACGTTGTCGCGCCTGACCGGCGCACCTTTGCACATTGCGCATGTTTCGGCGGCGGGTTCGGTTGCCGCTGTCCGGCGGGCGAAAAAGGAGGGTGTCAGGGTAACGGCCGAGGCGACGCCGCATCATTTCACGCTTTCGGACGAAGCCGTGCGGGGTTACAAAACAAACGCGAAAATGAACCCGCCGCTCCGGACGCAAAAAGATATAAACGCGATTTGGAAGGGGCTTGCGGACGGGACAATAGACGCGATTGCCACTGACCACGCCCCGCATTCTCATGATGAGAAAAATGTTGAGTTTGACAAAGCGCCTTTTGGAATAGTGGGGCTTGAAACCGCCCTTTCTCTTTCCTTGCGTCTTGTGGATGAGGGGGTTTTGAGCTTGAGCGGGATGGTTGAGAAAATGTCAACCGTTCCGGCGCTTATACTCGGCACGGGAGGGGGAATGCTGAAAGAGGGCGCTCCCGCCGATGTGGTGGTGTTTGACCCTGAAGAGGAGCGGGTGATAAATGCGGAGGGGTTTTATTCCAAAGGGAGAAGCACGCCGTTTGACGGGTGGAAGATGAAGGGTGTGGTGAAATGGACGATTGTTGGCGGGGTGGTGAAGTTTAGTTCGGAATGAACCCGCCCGTCCGTAATTGTCCGTGCAAGTCCGTGAAGGTCCGGGGTGAAACTTGACAAGAAATCCCGTATCCACATACAATAACGGCAATGTCTTGTTTATGGTGGCAAGCATGAGAGAGAAAATGAGTTTGTCTTTCTTGTTCCGGTGTCTTGTGGCGGCTGTCCTGCTCTCCGTTGTTGCGGGAACGGGCGGGCAAGAGGCAAGGGCGCAGACAGGGTCATTTCCGACATTTAATTCTCCGACTCCGATTGACCATACAGTCACTCTTGAAAACATAGCGGACGGTTTGCCTCTGCCCCAAGCGGTGGGTGGCACGGGGCGTTTGACTTATGGCATAGACCCTGAATTGCCTCATGGGTTGAGTTTGGATGCCGGAAACCTTCGCATTGAAAAGTCTTCCGGTGTTGCTTTCCCGGCTACCATAGAAAGAACCGCCTATACCCTGACGGCAACGGATGAAAACGGGGATCAAACAGGATGGGATTTTCATATTACGGTTGAGAACAGAACCCCTGACTTTGGCACACCGACCGCGATTGACAAGATATTGTTTCTTGGCGATGCATTCGGTTTCAGCGACAGGATTGAGTTGTTCGAAGCAACCGATGGCAATGGCGCGATAAACTACACAATAAGCCCTCTACCTAACAATCTGTTGTTTAGGGATCCTCGTCCATACCACTCCCCTTATCTTTATGCTTTTAGCTATCAACCGCTGGACACCTTGCAGCCAAGGACCGCCTACACTCTGACAGCAACAGATGCCGACGGGGATACGGACACATATACTTTCCACCTTACGATTGAGGAAGACATAGACCCTGACTTTGATTCGGCAAGCGAAGTTGACTTGAAATTCACCGTTGGCGGGGAAATACCCCACACACAACTTCCTGCGGCAAACAACGGCAACGGGACATTGGAATACGCAACGACCGCTCTGCCCGGCGGATTGCGGTTCAACGCCCGCACCCGTCGCATTAGCGGCATTCCGACTACCGTGCAACCGCGAACTCAATACTCCTTGACGGCGAAGGATTACAACGGGGATACGGCAACATTTAATTATTACATAACGGTTGAGAGTGTCCCCTTTGGCTCGCCACCCACCTTTGGCTCACCACCTGAAATTGATGTTACATATACCGTCGGTTCGGAAATAGTTCCGCCTTTGCAACTGCCCTCTGCAAGCGTCAGCGCCGGAACTTTGACTTACTCAACAACCGCTCTGCCCGTAGGTCTGACTTTTGACCCCGACACCCGCACGGTTAGCGGAACACCGGTTGCTGTGCAAGCAAAAACTCGCTACACACTGACGGCGGTTGACGGAAATAGCAACAGCGGGACTTACGATTTTTACATAACGGTTGAGGGTGTTACCTTTGGCTCGCTGCCTGAAATTGATGTTACATATACCGTTGGTTCGGAAATAATTCCGCCTCTGCAACTGCCCTCTGCAATCGTAGGCGCCGGAACTTTGACTTACACAACAACCGCTCTGCCCATAGGGCTGACTTTTGACCCCGACACCCGCCGCATTAGCGGAACGCCAAATACCCCGCAGGAAAGAACCGTCTATACGCTTACGGCAACGGACAGCGTTAATTCGGCGACCTTTGATTTCCATATAACGGTTGAGGGTATTGTCTTTGCTCGGTCGCCTGTAATTGACAGGACATTTATTGTCGGCACGGAGATAACATCTTTTCAGTTGCCCGAAGCAACCGGTGGCGGAGTTCTTACTTACTCAACAACCGCTCTGCCTGTAGGACTGACTTTTGACTCCACCACCCGCCGCATTAGCGGAACGCCGACTACCCGGCAGACGAGAACCAGATACATCCTTACAGCAACGGACGGGGTGAATTCAGCAACCTTCGATTTTTATATTGCGGTGGAAAACCTCACCTTTGCTTGGCCCGTAATTGATAAGTTGTTTGTTGTCGGCGCGGGTGTGACGGCTTTTCAACTGCCCGAAGCGACCGGCGGAGTGGGGAGTGTGACTTACACAACAACTGCTCTGCCTACGGGACTTGCTTTTGAACCGTCCACCCGCCGAATTAGCGGAACTCTGTCCGTCACACAAGCAAGAACCGGATACACATTGACGGCGGTTGACGGAGACGGCAACAGGGCGACTTACGATTTTTACATAACGGTTGTAAATGAAAGCGCGCGGCCAACCTTTGGCTCAACTGCTCCGATTGACTGGACATTCACTCCTGAGAATATCAGTGGCGGTCTGTTCCTACCCCAAGCGGTGGGTGGCACGGGGCGTTTGACTTATGCAGTGAACCCCGCCCTGCCTGTGGGGTTAAATTTTAATGCTCAAAACCCGTCCCTCGGTCTTTCTGACAACAGGTATGCTCGCACTACTGTCAACTTTCCAGCCGCACTCCCGAGAACCCGATACACCCTGACAGCGACCGATGAAAACGGAGATCAGGCAACATGGGCTTTCCACATTACGGTTACGGACATAGAACCGGACTTTGGCACACCGCCCCCGATTGACTCGGTGTTTATTAGTGGTCTCCGCCCCAGACAATACGGTGAGGAGGACATCATTTTCTTGCCGCGAGCGTTGGGCAACGGAGCAATAACCTATGAGGTGAGTAGCACTTCCCTGCCCGATTTGAGATCAGGGCCTTTCCCTTTTCATCCTTTTCCTCATCATCTGCACGATGGATTGTTTTTTGAGGCTCATGACCTTTTGCTGGGCATTGATTCACCAGCCATGCTGACAAGAACCCAATACACCCTGACTGCAACCGATGCGGACGGCGATACGGCAACATGGACTTTTCACCTTACCGTAGAGGAAAACACAACTCCCGACTTCAGTGCGGTGAGTGAAATTGACATGACATTTTCTCCCGGCGCGGAAATATCTCCCATCCAACTGCCGGAAGCGACCGGCGGCAACAGGCCCTTGATTGGTTATACAATAACCTCCGGCACGCTGCCTCCGGGGCTGGTCTTTAACACCTTATCGCGCACAATCAGCGGAACTCCGGTCAGCGGGCAGGAAAAAACCCGACTTGTCATGACCGCGACGGACAGAAACGGTGATACGGCGGAATTTACTTTCCACATCACAATTGATGGCATTGCTTTTGCTTATTCGCCCTTAATTGACAGGACATTTGTTGCTGGCACGGAGATAACCGCTTTTCAACTGCCCGAAGCGACCAGTGACGGAGTTTTGACTTACTCAACAAATACTCTGCCCACGGGGCTGGCTTTTGACCCTGCCACCCGTGCGGTTAGCGGAACGCCGACCGCCACACAGGCAAGAACCCTCTACACCCTGACGGCGGTTGACGGAGACGGCAACAGTGGGACTTACTATTTTTACATAACGGTTGTGAATCCAAGCACACAACCGACATTTGGCTCGACCGCCGCGATTGACCGGACATTCACTCTTGGGAACATAGCGGACGGATTACCCTTGCCCGAAGCGACGGGCGGCACGGGGCGTTTGATTTACTCATTAAGTCCTTCTCTGCCTTCGGGGTTAGTATTTGAGGCTGAACGGCGCGCCGTTGTCCAATGTCCTAATTGCGGCGGAGACTTTCCGGTCGTGCAGTCAAGAACCCAATACACCCTGAGGGCGGAAGACGAAAACGGGCAAGCGGCAGAGTTTTCTTTCCACATTGCCGTTGCGGACACACAACCCGATTTTGGCTCGCAAACTGCGGATATGGAGTTTGTCCGTGATGGATTCGGCAGGGCTTCGTTGCCACTTGCGGATGACGGCAACGGCGCGGTGACCTACACAATAACCCCCTCTCTTCCTGCGGGCTTGAGGTTTGTTACGTCCCTTCACAGTATCAGTGGAACTCCGACCGCCACTCAAGCGCGAACCTCATACACTCTGACGGCAACGGATGAAGACGGGGACACAGACACAATGGTTTTTAGTTTGACAGTTTTGGATTCACCGCCGCACGATGCGGACGCCACGCCGGACTTTGGCTCGCCAACCCCGATTGACAAGGTGTTCATTGTCGGCGCGGAGATAACCGCCTTCCAACTGCCCGAAGCGACCGGCGGAGACGGGGCTCTGACCTATGCGGCCACTCTGCCCGCCGGTCTGAGTTTTGACCCTGATACACGCACTGTCAGCGGCTCGCCGACCACCGCTCAAGAGAGAACCGGACACACTCTGACTGTACAAGATAGCGACGGGGATACGGAGGTGTTTTCTTTTTACATTACCGTTGAGGAGGATACACAACCCGCCTTTGACGCGCCGTCCGCAATCAATTTTGAATTCAATGTTGGCGAGTATGATTTTGTCATCCTGCCCGAAGCGATTGGCGGCAACGGTAAATTAACCTATGAGGTAACGCCCTCTCTTCCCGACGGGTTGCGCTACTACGCTCCCGATAGAATTCTCGGCGCACCAACCGTTGCGAGCGCAAGCGCCGAATACACCGTTACCGCCACCGATGCGGACGGCGATACGGATACGATGAACTTCACCCTTGCGGTTTTTGGAGCCACCACAGTCACGGAGACTGTTACCGAGGCGAATGAGGAAACATTGCCGAGGGTTGCGCGGGCAATCGCCTCTGACGTGACCGGCGCGTTGCAGGACAGCATCAGAGGAGCGTTCTCGGGCGGCGTAAGAAACGCATTCTCCGTAAAGGGCGGAGATTGGAGACAGTTTTTAGCCGCCGAGGTGTCCCGTGAAAATGAGCGGGGGGAAATGCCGGAGATTAATTTGGCGGATTTTGCTTTTTCGGTTGCATCATCGGATTGGGATGACCCGTATTATGAAACCGGCGGTTTGTCAGTAGGTTTCAGGACTTGGGGGCGCGGATACCAACGCAATCTTAACACAAGCAGCGGAGAGGCGGACATTGACGGCAGCGTTACCGGTGGAATTGTCGGTGTTGACACACTGATAACGCCCGGCCTGCTGTTGGGCGTGTCGGCAAATCTGTTTAGTTCTAAAATAGATTTTCACAAACCCGGCGACCCCGTGTTGCCGCACAGGACCGAGGCGTGGAGCCTCCATCCGTATCTGGGGTGGCAACCTTCCTCCCGCGTAGTTCTTTGGGTAACTGCGGGTTACGGATTGGGCGATGTTGAGGTTGCAAAGGAGGGCGGCGGTTGCGGGCCTTTGGGGAATGAATGCCTCAAAAGCGACATAAATCTCATCACCGGCGGCGGCGGCGGGAGTGTGCTTTTGGGCAACATAAAAGTTGGCGACGGACAAATAAGCATAGATATGGCGGGTGATGTAGCGCTTGTGCGTATGTTGGAAAGCGATTCCGTCGGTGGTTTTGAGACGGACGGCGGAACAGCGCGTTGGGGGCTTGATTTCAGCTACGGCAGGCAAGTGGGTTTGTCTGGCAGTTTCAGTGGCGACATATCTCTGGCATACCGCTACGATTTCGGAGACTCGGGGAGCGGGGACGGTCTTGAATCCGGAGTCGGTATTAATTTCAACATACCGGGGTCGGGCTTGCGCATAAATGCAAACGGCCGGGCGCTTGTTTCCGGCACGGACAGTGTGGATGAATACGGCTTTTCGGGCCACATAGCGTGGTCTTACGACAGCGGGGGAACGGGGCCTTATGTTAATTTCAGCCCGCAGTGGGGCGCAACCAATGACAAGCGCGATGAGTTGTGGGAGCAGGGCATAGCGGAGATTGATTCCGCCGAAAGCGACAGGCGGCGTTACGATATTGAAGCGGGCTACGGCGTTCCGCTTGTTGATGGCTCAATAATGACCGTTTTTGCCCGCAGTGAGATGGAAGGCGGAACGGCAACCTCCAAATCCGGCGGTGTGGATGTGAAAACGGCAGGCGGATTTACCGCAGGTTATGAAGCCGTCTCACGCCTAACCAGCCAGTCGGAGCACCGTGGCTACCTGCGGTTCAGCAGAGAGTTCTGACCGCCCGTCTCCGGTGAACCCGTCCTTTAGATTTTTCCTCTCTTCCGGTTTTGTAATACCCACCGCCAATGAACCCGCTTTCCCCGTCATTCCTTGCTCCGACAAGGAATCCAATTCCTTCCTCCCGTCATTCCTTGCCCTGACAAGGAATCCAGAGGGGTGGGGCTTTATGTGTTTTATGCTCGCCGGAGAGTTAGAGGCAATTAAATAATTTTTGAGATGACCTCTTGACTTAAAGGGGAAGTCTCCTAACACTTTCCCTAATCAAAGACCCGATGCCGACAAGGTATCGGGTCAAAGGAGAATTGAGCAATGACAAAATCATTGACACAAACTTTTTTAACGGCGGCTTTTCTGATTGTCGGAGTGGTATCACAAGCGGGAGGGCAGACATTGCCTTTCAGTGAAGATGCGGCGAACCATTCGCTTGCCATAGGTCAGAATGCGAGCGTAGTGGGTTATAACTCCACCGCTTTGGGATTTGAAGCAAGCACAAATAGCAGTTTTCTTGATGATGACGACTATAACGAAATCGCTCATGACTCAACCGCCTTGGGCTATAGGTCAAGCGCGAGAGGACGGTCAACATCTATCGGTAGCGGAAGTAGCGCTAATGGTTATTCAACTGCTATCGGCTTTGAGACAAGCGCAGCCGAAGACTCAATTGCTATCGGCTTTAGGACGAATGCGATTAATTTTTCAACCGCTATCGGAATTTCTGCAAATAGCACGGGTTATCATTCAACTGCTATCGGAGAGGTTGCAAGTAGCACGGGTCATTCATCAACTGCTATCGGAAGTTCTGCAAGGAGCACGGGTCGTTTATCAACTGCTATCGGAAGTTCTGCAAGGAGCACGGCTCAGTCTGCAATGGCTATCGGCACTCAGGCAAGGGCTACCGCATGGGGAGCAATAGCCATTGGTCAGGGTGGTGAGCTCGTATTTAGAGACCCGGAGACACAACAATATACACTCAGACACTCCGGCGCATTTGGGTCGGCTTCCATAGCAATCGGTAGTTATTCAAACGCTTCCGCATGGGAAGCCTTAGCGGTTGGTCGCCTTTCAACCGCCACAGCAAACGGAGCCATAGCAATCGGTGGCGGAGCGAGTGCCGCAGGTATAGGTTCTATAGCAATCGGGAATAGTATTTCCGCCAACGCCGGACAAATCCGCATAGGTCATTACACCATAGATGATGTAACTATCGGCAATTACTCTTTGAGTGATTTTGCGGGAAAAGCCTCGGTCAACGCCGCACAGATTAAGCAACAGCAAGAACACGAAAAACGCATAGCGGAAATCCTGAATGCCGAAGAAGCCATTAAAAAAGCGGTCGGCTACACAAGAGAGCCAAGAGGATACAACGCCGCCGCTTTCGGTAACGGGGCAAAGGCGGACGGTGTGTTTTCAACGGCAATCGGGGTCAATTCCCTTGCCGGTGCTAACGGTTCCGCAATCGGTCAAGGTGCAAACGCAAGCACACCTTCCGCAACGGCGGTAGGGCAGGCAACGCTTGCGGGAGAGGCACACACAACGGCGGTCGGACAGGGGGCGGAAGCGAGGGCGGTTAACGCAACTGCGTTAGGTCGTTATGCTTTCGCCCTCGGAATAAACTCGTCCGCCGTAGGTGAAGACGCAGAGGCAACGGGCGACAGTTCAACTGCGGTCGGACAGGGTTCTCGTGCAGTCCGGCTGTCAACGGCAGTCGGGCAGGGAGCGAAAGCGACACGGGCAAATTCAACGGCAGTAGGTCAGGGAGCTGTTGCGAGCGGACTAAGGTCAACCGCAGTAGGACAGGGGGCTGTTGCGAATATACAATGGTCAACGGCGGTCGGACAGGGAGCAGTAGCACAGCATACTTCAACGGCAGTAGGAGAGAGATCTCAAGCAAACGGGACTGCTTCATCTGCCTTTGGTCAACAGTCGGTAGCATCTGGTAGGGCATCAACCGCCATAGGTCAGATTGCACGCGCAACCGCAGATAGTGCTACTGCAATTGGCAGGCAATCTTCAGCGAGAGGAAATATGTCAACGGCAATCGGTGAATTTGCACAAGCAAGTCAGATTGACTCATCTGCTTTTGGTCAACATGCGAGGGCATATGGCTCTAATTCATCGGCAATAGGTCAAGGGTCTGAGGCAACGGGCGACAGTTCAACTGTGGTCGGACAGGGTTCTCGTGCAGTCCGGCTGTCAACGGCAGTCGGGCAGGGAGCGAGAGCGATACAGACAAACTCAACGGCAGTAGGTCAGGGAGCTGTTGCGAGCGGACCAAATTCAACCGCAATAGGACAGGGGGCTGTTGCGAATATCCAATGGTCAACGGCGGTCGGTCAAGGAGCAGTAGCACAGTCTACTTCAACGGCAGTAGGAGAAAATGCCAAAGCAACCGGGGGTGCTTCATCTGCCTTTGGTCAAGGGTCGGTAGCATCAGGTGGGGCATCAACTGCCATAGGTCAGATTGCACGCGCAACAGCAGATAGTGCTACTGCAGTTGGCAGGCAATCTTTAGCGACAGGAATTAGTTCAACGGCGGTCGGTGGATTTGCACAAGCAAGTAAGATTGACTCATCTGCTTTTGGTCAATATGCGGTAGCAAGAGGAAATGCTTCAACGGCAGTAGGTCAAGGCGCAAAATCTAATGGTCATAATTCAACGGTAATTGGACAAGGAGCATTTACACCACATGATAGTGCAACAGCAATAGGTCAGGGAGCAGTAGCCGGAGCAAGGTCAACGGCAATTGGACACAAAGCAAATGCTGGTTACCTAGCAACAGTGGTAGGTCAGGCGGCTTATGCAATAGGTGATGCCTCAACCGCAGTTGGCATGGGGGCAAACGCAAGCAAACAATATGCGACAGTTGTAGGGCAAGACGCAAAAGCACTGGGGGCGAACTCAACGGTAGTAGGTCATTTAATAACGACGCGAGGCATAAACTCAGCAGCGGTCGGTAGAGGGGGAATTATAGAAGGCAATGACAATGTATCGATCGGTCACTTGGCAATAGTAAGACAAAAAGACGCCGTTGCCATTGGAGCGGATGCAAGGGTAGGCAGAGGCGGCACTGGTGGCATTGGAGGAATTGCCATAGGGCGTAGAGCGTCAGTAACATACACAGATGCAATTGCCATAGGGCGGGATGTGTCTGCTGGACGAGATTTGTTTTCCCCTCATCATGGGCAAATCCGCATTGGCAATGTCAATCAGTCTGATGTGCGGATTGGAAGGTATGACTTGAGAGCACTGTTTGCAGACCAGTTCCCTCAACAATCCCCCCCAAGAACACCTTCTCCCGCCGGAATTAGCCCCGCTTCCGCTGTTGTAAGAGGCGCGGAGGCAAAGGCGGAAAGTCCGGTTGTTTCGGCGGCTGGTGGTTTACATAGAGACATAGACTCTCTTAACTCCGCTGGCGCAACAGACGGAGGATTTTCAAGAGCAGTAGCGATAGGTGTCGGTGCGGAAGTTACCGGAACTGGCGGAACGGCTATCGGATACGGCGCTAGGTCAAGCGGAGTAGCTATAGGTAATGGCGCGGTCGCGGAAGCAGGGGACTTTATCTCAATCGGGCGTGACATAACTACTCAAGGCAGACAAGCCCAAATTGCTATCGGTGCGGAAAGACTTACCGACGTGAAAATCGGCGCTTATGACATCGGCGCAATGAACACTGAAATTGGCAATCTCCGCAATAACATTAACGGTTTCCAATCCGGTCTTGACACAACAAACACCCGCTTGAGCAAAGCGGTCGCAATGTCTATGGCTCAACAGTTCATAGCCGTTGACAGAGACCGGCGGGCAAGGTTCGGATTGTCTCATGCCGGGTATCGCGGACAACACGGCATAGGCGCAAGTTTCGGTGTCCGTATCAATGAGCGGATTCAAGTCCACTTTAGCGGAGCATCCGATACCGGATTTGACGAGAAGGCAATCAAATCAGGGATTGACTTCCAATGGTAAATCCCCGACCCCTCTGGATTCCTTGTCAGGGCAAGGAATGACGGGAAGAAAAAAGGCGGTTCTTTCGGGAGCCGCTTTTTTTTGATACCCTTTCCCTCAATGAAAAACCCGTCCTTCAGATTTTTCCTCTCTTCCGGTTTTGTCCTACCCACCGCCTCGGCGGCGCTTTTCTTTTTTGTCTTTCATTCATTCCTGCTTCTCCCGCTCAGGATTCAAGAACTCGGCGGCGGGCCGTCTGAAACCGGCTTCATTATGGGAATCTCAGGAGTGAGCATGTTGCTCTTTACCCCGCTCTCCGGCGCGATGGCGGACAGGTTCGGAAGGAAGATTTTTATCGTTGCCGGATTTGCCGCCCTGTTTCTGACATGCGCGGGATTTGTTTTTCTCACCGCCCTGGACTGGACTGTTTACGCCCTGAGAATGCTTCAGGGCGCGGCGTTTTCGCTGTTCTTTACCGCCGCCGGGGCGGTTGTTACTGAAACAGCCCCCGAAGGAAACAAGGTTCAGGCAATGGGCATATACGGAATGTTCACCATAGTCGGCTATGCGGTTGCCCCATACATAGGCAAGCATGTTGTTGACCTTGCGGGCTTCTCCACACTTTTCTCTCTGGTTTCGCTGGTGTGCTTTTTTGGAATCATTCTCTCGCTTTTCGTTCGGGACACTTTCTCGGCGGAGCGGGATGATTCAGCCCCGCCGGGATTTTTGCCGCCGTTTTCAGCGCCGCTTGTCATTTGCGGGGCGGTTCTGTTTGTTTCGGGCTGGGTTTTTCTCTCGCAGTTTTCCTTCGTTTCCCTGACCGCGCGCGCGGCGGGCGTTGAAGATTTTTATATCTTCTTTGTGTCCTTCACCGGCGCGGTTCTGTTTGTGCGAATCTTTCTGGGCTGGATTCCCGACAGATACGGCATCGGGTTTGTCTGCCCGCCGTTCCTTCTTCTCGCCTCTCTTTCCGTTTTCGCTCTGTCCGTGTCGCATGTTCCCTACATGCTTGCCTCATCGGGAGCGCTCTTTGGAATATCTCACGGGTTTACATATCCGTCTCTTTACCTTCTTGCCATGGAGCATTCCGGCGGCGGGGCAAAGGCAAAGGTGTTTGCCTTTTGCAGCGCGTGTTTTACCGGCGGCGGAATGCTCGGCACTTTTGCCTCCGGCATTGTTGCGGATATGGCGGGGTATTCCGCAATGTATGCGGCGCTTGCCGCAGTCTCATTTGCCGGATTTGCGGGGTTTGTCCGCGCCCGCCCGTTGCTAACATCTTTGCCCCGCAATGCCAAACTGATATAATTTCTCAATGAAGGTCAGGGAGTTGATTAAGATGATTGAAGAAGATGGCTGGTTTCAAGTGAGAGTTCGGGGAAGCCACAGACATTATAAACACCCGACCAAATCCGGGGCGGTTACCGTGTCGGGAAAGCCCGGTGTGGACATTCCAAAAGGCACTTTGAATAGCGCTTTGAGGCAAGCGGGGTTAAAATAAGAGCATGAAAATGAAATACACAGTTGTCCTTGAAAGAGGCGAATCCGGTTTCGGGGCTTTCGTTCCCGACCTTCCCGGATGTATAGCGGCGGGAGAGACAAAAGAGGAAGCCCTCTCTCTTATCCAAGAGGCGATAGAGTTTCACCTTGAAGGTTTGGAAGAGCAGGGCGAGCAGACTCCCGCCCCGCATTGCGATTTTGTTCAAGTGGAAGTGAACGCCTGACAAGCGGGCATCTCCGGTGTTTGTCCCCGCCGCTTGTTAAAAACCGCCAATAAAAGTATAGTGTCGCCATTCCTTTGGAGTTACCACGCATGAGCGACAAACCGCAAGAAACCGGCGGCGGAGAAAGTAGCGAATACACACTCAGAAAACGCAAAGCGGGCGAGATTCGCTCCGGCGGCGCGAACCCTTACTCAAACACCTTCAAGCCATCCGTTTTGATTGAGAATGTCCTTTCCGCAGACGGGGAGAAGCCTGAAAAATTCTCCATTGCCGGCAGGGTTCTTTCCAAAAGAAGTTTCGGCAAATCCGTGTTCTTTGATGTTGCTGACTCTTCGGGGAAAATCCAGTGCTACGCAAGCAAGTCGGACACCTCCGAAAACGGGTTTGAAACCGTGCAGAAACACTTGGACACCGGCGATTTCGCAGGGGTTGAGGGCTCAGTGTTCACCACAAGAACCGGGGAACTGACCGTCAAAGCGGAAGACGCCGCGCTACTGACAAAAGCCCTCCGCCCGCTGCCGGAAAAATGGCACGGGCTCAAACAGGTTGAGACCAGATTCAGAAAACGTTATCTGGACTTAATAGCCAATCCCGGCGTAAAAGAGACTTTTGTTCTGCGGTCGGCGTGCATAAGGTTCATCAGGAAGTTTCTGGACGAAAGAGGCTTTCTTGAAGTGGAGACCCCTGTGCTGCATCCGGTTGCGGGAGGCGCTGCGGCGCGGCCGTTTGTAACACACCACAACGCCCTCGGCATGGACCTTTTCCTGAGAGTCGCGCCGGAACTTTACTTGAAACGCCTTGTCATCGGAGGGCTGGAGAGGGTGTATGAGATAGGCAGAGTTTTCAGAAACGAGGGCGTTTCAACAAGGCACAACCCCGAATTTACCATGGTTGAGTTTTATCAGGCATACGCCGACTACGGCGACATGATGGCAATTATGGAGGAGATGCTGCCCGCTCTTGTCTCCGCCGTCAGCGGAGGAATGAAGATAAGTTTTGACGGGAACGAACTGGACTTTACCCCGCCGTGGAAGAGGATAGACATTCACGACTCTCTGCGGGAAAAATACGGCGAGGGCATATTGTCGGATGACGCCGCGCTGTTCAAGGAAGCGGACGCGCTCGGCGTGGGGCACGACAATGTGAGAGGCAAAGCAATTGCGGGAATCTTTGAGGAGACCGTTGCCGCAAAGTTAAAAGATCCCGCGTTTGTGTTCGGCTTTCCGCTGGATGTTTCACCCCTTGCGCGCGCGTCCGACTCAAGGCCGGAAATCGCCGACAGGTTTGAGTTGTATGTAAACGGATGGGAAATAGCCAACGCTTTTTCGGAGTTGAACGACCCCGAAGAGCAGAGAAAAAGGTTTGCGGCTCAGGCCGAAAGAAAGAGAGAGGGGGATGACGAGTCTCACGACACGGATGAGGATTTTCTCGCCGCCCTTGAGCACGGGATGCCGCCCACGGCGGGCGCGGGAATAGGCATAGACCGCCTTGTCATGCTCCTTACCGGCTCAACATCCATCAGGGAAGTTTTGTTCTTCCCCCACATGAGACCGTCTTAAATGTTTGAGTTTCTGGTTGCGTTCAGATATCTGCGTTTGCAAAAAAAAGCCGGGGCGGTGCTGTCCACCGCCGTCATATCCGTTTTCGGGATAAGCGTGGGCGTTTTCTCGCTCAATACGGTGCTTGCCGTGATGTCGGGATTTCAAACCGAACTCAGCAAGACCATCTTGGGGGCATCCCCCCACGTGCTTGTTTCAAGTTACGGCGGCAATACGGAGCCCGCAGCGCGGGTTGCGGAAAAAATAGAGGCGATCCCCGGAGTTGGAAGCGCGTCTGCGGTTGTTTACGGAATGGGGCTGCTGATTTCACAGACATCATCCCGGTGGACAAGCGTAACGGGAGTTGACCCGGCCACGCACTCCGGCACAACTCCGGCGCGAGTTCCCGAAACGGGCGGGCGGGTATTTCCGCTACTTGAGCACGGGAGTGTCATTCAGGGGGAAACCCCCATACTGCTTGGCCGCTCGCTTGCGGAATCCCTTGGCGTGGCGGAGGGGGATGTTGTCACCTTTGTTTCCCCGCGCAATACGCAAAAACCAATCGGTGGAAATCTACGGAAACACTTGAGAACGGAAAACATGCGCGTTGCGGGGATTTTCAAATACGGCCTCGCCCAGTTTGATTCGGCCGCATCTTATGTTCATATAGAGGATGCCAACAGGTTTTTTGAACACTCCGCGCCGGTCTCTTTTGAAGTTCTGGTTGAAGACCCGATGAAAGCGGATATGACGGCGGGGGCGGTTGGGAATGCGCTCGGCTTCCCGTTTGTCGCGCAAAGCTGGCAGGAGGCAAACGCGCGTCTCTTCTCCGCCATTCGTCTGGAGAAATTAGGCATCACGGTTTTTCTGGGCTTTATAGTGGTGGTTGCCTCGCTGAGCGTGATGAGCGCCCTTCTTATGATGATGATTGAAAAGAGCAGGGACATAGCGATACTGCGCGCCGCAGGCGCAACGGGTCGGCAGGTTGGAGCGGTGTTTGTTATCATGGGGGCCGCGCTCGGATTTGCGGGGACATTTGCCGGAACTGCGGCCTCGCTCTTTGTGTGTTACCTGCTTGCCGACAGTCAGGCGGTCGCGGGTCTCATTCCGTTTGACCCCGATGTTTATGGAATATCAAAATTCCCTGTTACTATAGAACCCCTGTATTTCTTCATCATTGGAGTAGCGAGTCAGTTGCTTTGCGTTATATCCGCCTTTTACCCGGCGTATTGCGCGCGTTCCGGCAACCCCGCCGCAAAGTTGAAGGTTTGATGAGCACGCTTATAGAGGCGAAAAATCTGGAGAAAGAGTATGCGGGCGGCGGCGGTTCGGTCAGAGCCGTCTGCGTTCCGGACTTTGTTGTCGCCCATGGCGAGAGCGTTGCCATAAACGGCAAATCCGGGTCGGGAAAAACAACCCTGCTGAACATGCTCGGCGCTCTTGAAGCCCCCACCCGCGGGGAGTTGTTTTTTGAGGGCGAGCCCTATGCGGCGGCGGGCGGTGACCGGGGCGCCCGGCTCAGGAGAAGAATGGGCTTTGTTTTCCAATCCCATAACCTGCTTGACGAGTTCACCGCCCTTGAAAATGCGGCAATGCCCGGCCTCATATCAGGGCTCACCAAAGCCCGCTCCCGTGAAAAGGCGCGTGAGATGTTAGCCCTTATGGAACTTGAGGGCTTGTCCGGCAGGCTTCCGGGCGAACTTTCCGCGGGGCAGAGGCAGAGGGTTGCAATAGCGCGCGCGCTTGTTTGCGAGCCCGATGTGGTTTTTGCCGATGAGCCCACGGGAAATCTGGACCCGAAAACATCGGACACGGTGGCGCGGGTGATGCTTTCGGCAAGGGATAAAACGGGCGCGGCACTTGTTGTGGCAACTCACAGCGGGGAACTATCCGGAATGTTTGACAGAACAGTTGTTGTAAGCGGTGGCGGGGTTGCCGATGCTTAACAGGGCAATCTTGCTTATTCTCTGCGGGGTCGCGCTGTTTTTTGCCGCCCCGGTCGCGGCTCAGGAAGAGGTTGTTGTCTCGCAATTACGCATTGAGGGCAACAGCAGAATAACGGATGACTTTGTGGAGACGGTTGTTTCTCAAAGGGCCGGAGCGCCGTACGATGAGGACAAGGTCGCGGAAGACATCAGAAAACTGTATGCCACGGGAAAGTTTTACGACATCTCGGTGGAGAAAGAGACCCTGCCCTCGGGTGTGGCGCTTACTTATAACCTGTTGGAAAATCCGGTGCTTGTTGACCTGTCTTTCAGTGGAAACAAAAAAATTGAGGACAGCGACCTTGAGGAAGGGGTCGGCATTAAAGAAAACACAATGGTCGGCACGGGAGATCTCCATGAGGGCTCAAAGAGAATAAGGCAACTGTATGCCGCCAAGGGCCACAGCGGGGCGGAGGTTTCATACAACATTGAGCCCGAAGCGGACGCCGGTATAAACGTTACATACAAGGTGAAGGAAGGTCCCAGAGACACCATTTCATCGGTGCGGATATCGGGCAATGAAGATATCAAAACCAAGACCCTCAAAAAACGGATATTCAGTTCGCCGCGCCGTTTTTACTCTTTGGGGCAGAGAGGGCTCTTTATACTGGAAGAGGTGGAAAAAGACACCGAGCGCATAAAGTTCGCTTATCTCGGCGAGGGGTATCTGGATGTGAAGGTGTCCACTCCTCAGATTGAATATAACGAGGAAGAGAAATCCTATGCCGTTCTGTTCAATGTTCAGGAGGGGGAAAAGTATTTTGTGGCCGACATATTGTTTGACGGGCTGGACTCCGCGCCGCCGGAAGTGAACAGGGATGAGGTTCTCTACAAGATAGCGCTAAAGAAGGGCGAGCCCTACGGAAACGGCAAGATGACATCCGCCATCAATTTCCTCACCGCTCTTTACACCAATCAGGGTTACGCCAATGTCAACGTTGAGCCGTCTGTAACGAAGCAAACCACCGAAGACGGCAAACCGGGAGTGGCCGTCTTGTTCACCATTGAGAAAGGCGGGGTTTTCCGCATAGGCAGGATAAACATTTTAGGCAATGACAAAACCGTGGACAAAGTGATAAGGCGGCAGATTCCCATAGTTGAAGGCGACATTTACAAGTCGGGGGATATTGCGGCTATCAGACCCCTTGTCGGTCGTCTGGGATTTTTTGACCCGGACTCCCTTCAAGTGACGAACGAGTTGTCAAAAGACAGGGAGAACGAACTTGACGTGGACATCACCCTGAGCGAGGCGTCAACGGCGCAATTCAATCTGGGCGCGGGCATAAGTTCCGTTGAAGATTTCATCTTCTTCGGTTCAATCAGAGAAGCAAACCTTTTCGGCACAGGCAAAACCGTGGAGGCCAGCGCAAACTTCGGCAATATCACGGACACTTACAGCCTCAGATACAGCGACAGAAACTTCTTTGACACCGACTGGACTTTTGACCTCTCCCTCGCCCGGGTTGAGAGAGACTATGTGGACTATGACTCGCTGACCACCGGAACCACAATCGGCATAGGAAAGTCTCTCTACAGACAACTCTGGGGGCGCGTTTACTACCGGTGGGAAAATCTTGAGATATCCAACCCCTCCGAGGCCGCGCAACAACAGGGCATTGTGGAGTCAACCGGAATCATAAGCGGCATAGGGGCGGACATCAGCTGGGATAACCGCGACAACTACCAGTTTCCGACCAGCGGTTACAGGACGATACTGCTTTACGAACACTCCGGCCCCTTCGGCGGCGACACTGACTTGAGCAAACTGGTGTTTGAAACAAACATGTGGATACCGGTCTTCAAAGGGGCTTTTTTCGCCATGAAGATAAGGTATGACAGGGTGTTCCTCCGCGGGGAGGGCAATTCACACGCGGTTGATGAACTGCTCTACCTGGGAGGAGCTTCGGACCTCAGGGGGTTTGATTACAGGGAGTTGACCGTTGGCGGCGGGGGCGGAACGGAGAGAATTTACGCCAAGAACGACCTTATAGTGCCGCTCTTAAAACCTCTTGGTATATACGGAGTTTTATTCTACAATATGGGCAATGTCTTTGACTCTGGCAGGGGAGAGCCGCTTTCCGTCAATCCGTCCAATCTCCGGAAGGATTTTGGTTACGGGTTCTGGTGGCGCTCACCTTTGGGTCTGGTCAAGATTGAGGTAGGCTATCCGATAGACAGGCGGCCCTTTGAAGAGAGAAGGCAAGTCAACTTCTCAATAGGAGCCGCATTCTGACGCAGCCTCTGAGAAAGGAGTAAAACAACATGAAACGAAACATTTCCGGTTTCAATTTTTTCAGTCTGCCGCTTGCGGCGGCCGCGCTGATATTCTCGTCCTTTGCGCTTTGCGCCCCGGCGGACGCGCAACAACAGGGACGCGTTGCAATAGTTGACATACAGCGGGTTCTTCTGCAGTCCAAAGCCGGCAAAAAGGCGCGAGAGTCTTTTGAAAAAGAGTTCAAGAAAAAGCAACAAATCCTTGACGAGAAAAGCAGGCGATTCGAGAGAATGGAAAAGGAACTCACAAAGAACCTCTCCGTAATGAACGAGGACACCCTCAAACAGAAAAGCAAGGAACTTGAGTCCACCAAGAAGCAACTTGTCCGTGAAAGAGAGGATTTTTCCGATGACCTAAGAAGGAATCAGGAAGATATGAGGCTGAAGTTTTCCAAGGAAATACAGAATGTTGTCAATGAAATCGGGAAGGCGGAGGGCTACTCAGTCATACTTGCCAAGTCCGGCGTGCTGTTTGTCTCTGACGGCGTTGACATAACAGAGAAGGTCATAGAACTGCATGACCGTAAATACTGAAAGTGGTCTTTGACAAAGAACAGATCAAAGAGTTCATCCCGCACAGAGAGCCTTTTTTGTTTCTGGACAGTGTCGCCGGGATGGAAAGGGGGGTGAGCATAAGCGCCCTGAAAACCTTCAGTCCTGATGAGTTTTTCTTTCAGGGGCATTTTCCGGGAAACCCCATTGTTCCCGGCGTGGTCATCACGGAAGCGCTTGCTCAGGCGGGCGGGGTGCTTATCGGCGCTTCTTTTGCGGAGGAGATAAAAGAGCAGGGGTTTTCAAACGCCTATCTGATGGGACTTGACAGTTGCCGCTTTCGCAAACCCGTGCCGCCGGGAGAGCAACTGACTCTTTCGGTAAGCCTTGAGAGGAAAAGGGGCAGAATCATGGTGTTTGCCGGTCGTGCGACCGCGGACGGGCTGAAAGTTGCCGACGCTTCCATAACGGCATCTTTTGTCTGACCGGTTTTGATTTGACACAGATTCTCTTTTGTATATAATTCGCGCCTTGGTCGGTAGTGTTTGAATTTAGAAGTCTTACCGCTGGCGTAGCTCAGTTGGCAGAGCAGCTGATTTGTAATCAGCAGGTCGGGGGTTCGAATCCCTTCGCCAGCTGTCCGAGCTTGCGGAGGGTTTTTGTTATGTTTGTTGCGCGTGATAGACAAGGGGAGATGGCTGAGCGGTCAAAAGCAGCAGACTGTAAATCTGCCGGCGTGAGCCTACGTGGGTTCGAATCCTACTCTCCCCAAAGGCTCGGGCAATTTGCGGGAGTAGCTCAGTTGGCTAGAGCATCAGCCTTCCAAGCTGAGGGTCGCGGGTTCGAGTCCCGTCTCCCGCTGGCAAGCGACACTGCCCATGTAGCTCAGTCGGTAGAGCACATCCTTGGTAAGGATGAGGTCGGCGGTTCAAGTCCGCTCGTGGGCTGTGAAAATCTGACCGTCTTTAAACATTCTTTTCGTGACAAAGGAGGGATAAAAGATGTCCAAAGCGAAATTTGAGAGAGGCAAGCCGCACCTT
>JAPOUR010000004.1 GCA_026708565.1 Candidatus Dadabacteria bacterium | reverse complement strand
TGGTATCTATTGCTCAGATCAAAAGTCTATGGAGAATATAGAAGACAACATAAGATTTGAGTCCAATGAGATGTTCAAGACAAAAAAATGGACTGGTGGCACAATAGGCGAAAAATCTCTCAACTTCATTTATGATGTTTCTGATTCTCTTGAACGCATGGATTACTATTGCTCGTCAAGAGCAGGGATTGTGACGGCTGCAAATTCTTTCTTCATTCTAAGTCTGGAAGATGTTCATAACTTCAACCTTAAAGACCATGTTCAACCGATTATCCAGAAAGCACTATACGTAAATGGTGGTATTGACTTTTCTGTGGAAGACTTTGACGACTTGAAGCAATTGGAAAAGCCTTGTTTCCTACTTGATTTGAATGAAACACCAGAGTCAGAATTTTCTCATGAAATGAAAGAGTATCTGAGGTTAGGAAAAAAAGAAGAAATAAACAGGCGATACAAATGCAAGTTGAGAGATAGATGGTTTGACATTCCGTCTATAGAAGGGTCGGATGGATTTTTCTTTAAGAGAAGTCATCTTTATCCTAAATTGTTGTCTAACTCAGCCAGTGTGTACGTAACGGACTCCGCTTATAGGGTAAAGATGAATGAAGGGTTTGAAATGGATGAGTTGCTCTTTTCTTTCTATAACTCTCTAACACTCGTTATGGCAGAATTGACAGGGCGATCTTATGGTGGTGGTGTGCTGGAGTTGACTCCTACGGAATTTAAACAACTAC
The DNA here is from genome assembly GCA_026708565.1 of Candidatus Dadabacteria bacterium. Taxonomy (NCBI): domain Bacteria; kingdom Pseudomonadati; phylum Thermodesulfobacteriota; class Candidatus Dadabacteria; species Candidatus Dadabacteria bacterium. The sequence continues at coordinate 24,901 of JAPOUR010000004.1, read as the reverse complement.
CACTTCCTTACTGCAGTATTGACAGAAGGAATTTTCAATCTTTCAAGAAGAGATTCAAGCGCAAAAGTTCTATTGATGAGATTTTGATGAGAAATGATGCTATTATATTGGGTGAAAATATGAAGTTGTCTGAGAGAGAGATAGCCAGTATTCAAGAGGCGTTGAAAAAGATAAGAAGCAGAAGGTTGCGGGTGCGATAACATAACTCTCTACAGTATCTTCCATTTGCTCTGGCGATAATTCAAGAGATTTTTCATTTGTTCATAATACTGATTTAATGCTTCATAATTGGGGTGAGAAGGGGGGAGAGTATTTAGAATCTCTTTGATTTCTAGGGCTTTATCGCGCAAGATATCTGATTGCCACTCTACTATGCGGTCACGTAAGTTTAATCTAAGTCTGATGACCATGTATTCTCCAACAGGAGTTTTCCCGTATATTTGCCCATTTGATTTTCTTCCTAAATGGGAATCATATTCAAGCGAACAAGGGTCAACATATCCTTGCTGTCCATCATGTGAAGGGTTTTCATTGTTCATAGGCCAATCACTGCTTTTGCTTTGATTGCACATTTTGCATGCATAGATCAGATTTCCATATATAGATGCAAGGTGGGGAAATTTTCTTCTGGGTGCAAAGTGCTCAATGCTGGCAAATTGCTTGTATAACAATGTGATATCACAATAGCCACATCTTTTATTGAAGTCTGTCTTAAGATACCCCTTATAGCTTTGATATCTATCAAATACTTTCTTGCAGGTCCTTTGAGGAGATTGTCTCCTTAATTTATATTGAAAAGCCACTAATTATCCTCTTTTTTGGTTGTGGATATGATTTCATTAGATTTATCTATGAGTTCTCTTACAATGTCTATGTGGACGGATCCTTTTAAGTGATCGGGTGTCTTTATATCTTTTCCTGTTTCTTCTATGATTGTTCTTTCTTTATCTATAAGTTCTTGCTCTTCGTCTGCCGTCAAAGTTCTCTTCTCGCTTTCCTTGATTAAGAAATTAAGTCTTTCTTCATACTTCAAAAGTAGACTATGGTATTTTTTGATTTGAGATTTAAGTCTGTGGAAAAGGTTTGACGGGTCCTCTTCGTTTTCAGGGTCTTTGGAATAAATTATATGCACATCATCAGATTGTTCGATAGCCTCTTCGCTATAACTTGTCAGTATGCAACATGGAAGACTTTTTTTGTATTCTCTAATGCCTTTTACAAGGTCTGTGCCTGAGTAGGTAATGCTTCTATCTTTTTCCTTAAGATTATAGTCAACCACTATAGCGTCTACCCCAAGAGAAAGAATCTTTTGCACAAATTCTTCTATGTTTTTGTCCGGATGAAGGCATTCAGTAGAAAGACCATATCTCTCTGAGTGTCTTTTGAAAGTGTTGCGGTCCGCCTCATCCTCATCTACATAACAGATACTGAAATTGTCTTCAGGCATTTGCTTGTCCTCTCTTTTTGGTTTTTGGCAAGATGATTTCCAGTTCAAACCCATTGCGAGGTCTTTTAAGTTTTAAGTTGCCATTGTAGTCTTTTATAGTTGATTGAACTAACCACATGCCTATACCTGAGCCAATTTCGTATCCTGTGCTCTTATCTCTTTTAGTTGTAAACAGCATGTCAAAAATCCTTTCTGGCTTGTCAATCTCTTTTAAGAGACCCGGCCCACTATCTTTGTAAGAAAATTTTATACTATCATTTTCGTCGTTGTAGGCGATATGTATTTCTCTTTTTTCTGGCGCGTCATTCCTCATGAAGGCATCAATAGAATTGATAATGAGATTATTGAAAACAGTCATTAGGTCCACTTCAAATGCTTTCAATTCAATATCATTTTCAGGGTGGCAAACAACCATATTAACTTGGCGGTCATCTAAATGAAATTTCCACATTTTTTCCAATGAACGAAAATAGTCCTTGATCTTTATCTTCTTTCTTTTTCTTTTGTCGTTTTTGATTGCTCCAAGTGCAAATTGCATCCATCCTAATAGGGTTTGGTCTGTTTTTTCCATCTCATCTATGCGTTTGAAAGGGTTTTTGTAATCAGGTGTTTTTTCAATCTCTTCTTTATTGATGAATGGCGGCAGTATGTCTTTACGGAATTCTTTGAACCTATGCTTAAGTTCTTTCTCTATGTTGTGCAGTTCATGGACAAATGAAGCAACCATGGCGCCATTGCTTGCTAATACTCGAAGAATCTGCTGGTCATTAAGCGAGTCTTCAAGTTCTCTTTCTATATCGTCAATACGACTTAAAAGAGTCTGAATCTCCTCTGTATCGTCGTCATGTGGTTTGTTCTTAAGTGCTTCTTTGATCTCCTTCACTTTTTCTTTCGTCTCTTCTTTGGGGGTAAGTTTGCTCATTTCAGATGCAATATATGACCGATCATCTTCAAATGTTGCAATGATGCCTACAAGTACTTCTTTGAAAAGACTAAAAGTTTTATTTTCTTGAATACCCTCCCTGTTTGCTTGATCCTCAAGATCAGGATTATCCCTTCTTGATATTTCTACGATCCCAGCAATGTTGAAATCTCTAACACGCCAGTCCCTTTTTCTTGAAACAGCCGCCGGACTTAATGCCTGCCTTGTAGCAAGTCCTAACCAATCAGTAGCTGGAGACTCTGGTTCTCCGTAGGGTCTTACCCTAAACTTATCTCGGTAAATTCGAATACCACCATGTTGATTAAGCCACTTTCTGCGCAATCTGGCATTGAAATCCTTGTAAAAATACTTTGTACTGTCATTAGTATTTGTTGTCCTTTTCATAAAATAAAAAGTGAATGAGAATTTCCCAATTGTTTTAAGAGTTTGATGTTGGTCCTCAAAGCCGGGCAACAATTCTTTTAGAGTTTTGTTTTGTTGGAAATATCCTTTTTCAAAAGTGTTTTTGTCAAAAGGATACTCTCTCATACCATTCTGTTGAAAGAACTTGGGCGGAAGGCTTTCTATATCTGTTTCATTTCTCCATATTTTAATTTCGACATTCTGATTGGAAAACACTTTGGCAACAAGTTTGTAGTCGTAATCATCACAAACAAGCGAACTGATTTCTCCATAATCATCAGGGTATTCCGAACATAGTAAATATATAGAGAAATCGTTGGCTTCCAGAGGAGGTATTAGGCTTCTTAGGTTGTTGAATAGTTTGTCAAAGTCTTTCTTGTCCCAATTGTCTCTAAGTTGATCTATTTGTAAAATTGTTCCGTTTTTGAAGCCAGTTTGCTCAATGCCTTGAGTCTTTGGTAAGGTGCTTAATACAACTTCTTTTTGGTTCAAGTTTTCTTTTGTACTCAAACTGGCTTTGATGTCTCCAATAGTCAATGCAGAGTTTGATTCAAAGGCTTGCCAGTCTACATTCCAGATATAACCGTGTTTTTTACCTTTAGGTTTAGTAGTCATTATGCATTTAGAACCCAAGCGGTCAAGTGCAAAGCGCCCTATGCCCTTTGCGCCGGTCCTTACTCTTTCTTTCTGGCTAATGATGTTTGCTTCCTTGTTACTTGTGCCGATAACCATCCAGTGATTCCGAATGACCTCATCTGTCATTCCATCACCATCATCTATGATGTAAAGCGTATCATTGCCATCAAAGAAAAGTATGCACAAGTTAGCGTCAGCATCGTAAGAATTTTTGACGAGTTCAATTATAGCGCCCTCTTGATTGGCGATGTTCTCCCTACCGATGAGGCGCGCCGACCGCGCTGATACTGTAAACGGGACTTCCATACGGTATTCAACTCCGATTTTGCCAAGGTTACCTATACTAACAAGAGATTGCAACTAAGATATATTGGTAAATCCATAACATCTTCTTACTATAAACACATTCAAGGAAGGTAATTGAACAGGTGGCGGTTGAGTTGGTATTCAGGTAAAATGACAGGCAATATCAAGTCGCCTAAGGTCAAACTATGCAGAGCAAACAGGAAAGCCCATGCCCACACTCAACTGGTTGACGAGAGACGAAGACACACGCGCCGCGCAAAGTGTGCCTTATCGCTTGCTGGAAGAAGTGTCTAAACTGTCGGCGGGAGACAGGGATGCGGGCAATATGCTTATTCAGGGGGATAATCTTGAGGCATTGAAGGCGTTGTTGCCTTTCTATGCGGGGCGGGTGAAGTGCATTTATATTGACCCGCCTTACAATACGCGCTCTGCGTTTGAGCACTATGAAGATAACCTTGAACATACGCAATGGCTGGCGATGATGTGGCCGCGCCTTGAGTTGTTGCGGGAGTTACTTGCTGAGGATGGTTCTATTTGGGTATCTGTTGATGATGATGAAGGACACTACTTAAAGATTGCTATGGATGAGGTTTTCGGGCGGCGCAACTTTGTGGCGAATGTGATATGGCAAAAGAAGCACACTCGCGCTAATGATGCGCGTTGGTTCAGCGACAACCACGACTACATAATAGTCCATGCAAAAAACAAAGATAAATGGCGACTTAATCTATTACCCCGCAGTGAAGAGCAAGATAGTGGATTTTCTAACCCCGACAATGATCCTCGAGGACCTTGGGCCTCTCAGCCCATACAAGTGAAAACTCCAAGTCAAAAATATATCTATCCGATTCAAAATCTGGCAGGCAAGGAGTTTTGGCCACCCAAGGGAAGAAGTTGGCAGTTTTCCAAGGAACGATTTGACGAATTGGTAGAGGATAATCGTATATGGTTTGGAAAGAAGGGAACAAATGTTCCTCGAATTAAAAAATTTCTTTCTGATGTACAAGACGGAATTACACCTATAACTATCTGGCTTCACCAAGAAGTTGGTCACAATCAGGATGCTAAACAAGAAGTAAAGCAATTTAATGAAGACAGCGTTTTTGACACACCAAAACCTGAACGTCTTCTTGAGCGCGTCTTGCAATTATCCACAAACCCCGGCGACCTTATTCTTGATTCCTTCCTCGGCTCCGGCACTGCCGCCGCCGTTGCCCACAAAATGAACCGCCATTATATCGGCGTAGAAATAGGCGAACACGCTCAAACCCATTGTGTGCCGCGCCTGAACAAAGTGATTGAAGGCGAGCAGGGCGGTATTTCAAAAGCGGTTGACTGGAAAGGCGGCGGCGGTTTCCGCTTCTTTCGCCTCGGCCCGCCGGTGTTTGATGAAGAAGGCCATATATGCGCCGATATTCGCTTTCCGGTTCTGGCCGCTCATATCTGGTTTTCCGAAACCAACCGGCCTTGGAACGGAACGGGCAAAACTCCGTTGCTTGGAATTGATGACGGCACGGCTTACGCATTGCTTTACAACGGCATACTCGGCGACAAACGACCGGATGGCGGCAATGTTCTTACACGCAAGACACTGGCGTCTATTCGGGATACAATCCACAAGACGGATTCAACCTTTGACGGCCCGCTTGTAATTTATGGAGAACAATCAAGGATGACACCCGCAACGCTTGACCGCGAGCGCGTTACATTCAAGCAAACGCCTTATGATGTTAAAGCGCGGGACTGAAAAACAGCATGGAACTCAAAAAATATCAGACCGAAACCCTCTCAACCCTCCGGCGTTTTCTTGAAGAGGCGCGTATCGCGGGGCCGAAAGGGGCATACGAGGCTGTTACCAAAGAGCCGGAAATTGCGGCGCGGCTTGGCCGTTATGCCGGAGACTATGAGCCGCTCAACAATTTGGCGAATGTGCCATACGTCTGTCTGCGCCTGCCGACCGGCGGCGGCAAAACCCTGCTTGGCGCTCACTCAATCAGCATTGCCCGCGATGCCTGGGTGGAAAAGGACTATCCGATGGTTTTATGGCTGGTTCCCTCAAAAACAATCCGGCTTCAAACCGTTGATGCGCTGAAAAATCCGAACCACTCTTACAGACAGGCGCTTGATGAGGCATTCGGCGGGCGTGTGCGCGTGTTTGATATTGCCGATTTCACACATATACGCCCGCAGGATATACGTGACCATTGCTGTATTGTTGTCGGCACTATTCAGACGCTACGAGTGAAAGACACCGAGGGGCGCAAGGTTTACGCGCATAATGAAAATCTGGAACCGCATTTCAGCTCGCTGCCGAAATCGGCGGCGGGTCTTGAAACGCTTGAGGGCGGCGTCAAGTTTTCTTTTGCCAACCTTATGCACATTCACCGCCCGCTTATGATTGTTGACGAGGCGCAAAAGGCCGTTACCGGATTGACCCGTGAAATGCAGACGCGGGTGAACCCTTCGGCAATCATTGAATTCACGGCAACGCCACGAGCCAGATCCAACATTCTTTACAGCGTAACGGCGCAGGAATTAAAGGCGGAGGAGATGATTAAACTGCCGATCATGCTGTCCGAGTATGACAACTGGCAGAATGCGGTCAATGGCGCAGTCTCAACCCGCGCCGGATTAGCTGAAACCGCAAAAGATGACCCCGGTTACATCCGGCCTATTGTTTTATTTCAGGCGCAACCGAAAAATCAGGAAGTTACTGTTGAGGAACTGAAAAAACACCTGATTGAATCTGAGCAAATCGCGGAGGAAAAAATTGCAGTTGCCACCGGCGACCAGCGGGAACTGGACGGAATAAACCTGTTTGACCCGAAATGTGAAATTGAATACGTCATCACGGTTGAAGCGTTAAAAGAGGGGTGGGACTGCTCGTTTGCTTATGTTTTTTGCTCAGTGTCGCGCATTCAGAGCGCGATAGATGTTGAGCAACTTTTAGGGCGCGTGTTGCGTATGCCTTACGCAAAGCGGCGCAAGGCGGATGAACTCAACCGCGCCTATGCCTGCCTCTCCGAACCGTCTTTCAGCGAGGCGGCCAAGTCTCTGGTTGACACATTGGTTTCCATGGGTTTTCAGGAGGAGGAGGCGCAGGAAAGTATAGAGCAACTGCAACTTGGCAATGGAGATTCGGCTGCTCTGTTTGATAAACCTGAGGAGACCTTTAAGTATAAGTTGACCGCAACATCCGGGGAGGTCGGCGAGATTGAGAAGCAAGAGGGCGTGTCGTTGCGGGAGACCGGCGAGGGAGAGTATGAAATTGAGATAACGGGTCTGATAGATGATAAGAGGGAAGAGGCAATTACGGAATTGCTGCCGGAGACACGGCAGGAAGAAATCAAAGGCGCGATTCAAAAATACCGCGCCGAAGCGCAACGTGAACCGTCACCCGCCGAAAGGGGGGAGTCTTTCAGAGTTCCGCGACTTATGTCAGAAATTCAGGGCGAACTGGAACTTGCCGATACTGATGTTTTCATGGAGTTTCATGAGTGGTCTTTGCTTGATCATTCTTCCAAGATGGATGAAAGCGAATTTGCCATACATGAGACCGCCCGCAGTTTTGAAATAGACCTTAACGGGAACCGCCTTATCTACCAGTTTGCAGGCGAAGATGAGCAACTTGGGCTTGATATTGATATTGAGGGTTGGACACCGGAGGCCCTTGTGCTGTGGCTGGACCGCCAAGTCCGCCAGCCGGATATTCACCAGAGCGAATTGCTAAAGTGGTTGAGCGGGATGGTCGGGCATTTAGTCAATGTTCGCAAAATGCGCATAGCGGCGTTGATGCGTTGCAAGTTCATACTCGCCCGCAAGATACGGGAAAAACTCAACAGGATCCGTTTGGAGGAGCGCGGTAAATCCTACCAAAAATATCTTTTTGCCCCTGAAGCGAAAACGGCGGTTTCATTTGATACGGGCTTTGAGTTCAAGGAAAACATGTATTCCGGGCAGCGTCTTTATCGCGGCGCGTGGAAGCCGCGGAAACACTTTCTCTCGGATGTTCCGGCATTTGACGGCGTTGAAGGCGGCGAAGAATTCCAGTGCGCTCAGGCAATTGACAGTATGGCGGGCTTAAAGTTTTGGGTCAGAAATGTGGCGAAGCATGAAAATTCATTCTGTCTGCCTACGGCAAAGGGCAGTTTTTATCCTGATTTTATCGCGCAACTTGAGGATGGTCGTCAGCTTGTTGTTGAATACAAAGGCGACCTTCTCGCCGACAGTGCGGACACGGCGGAAAAGCGCACCATTGGCGAACTTTGGGAAAGCAAAAGTGAAGGGAAGGGGTTGTTTATCATTGTTGAAAAGACAGTTGACGGGAAGGATATGAGGGAGCAATTGGCGGGGAAGGTTGGAGATGTCTGAATCCGACACCAAACCGGAGCCGGTAAAGAGCATACGCGAGTATGCTGACCGCGTAAGAGAGTTGACGGAAGACCGTCGGTGCATTTTCCGGGGTCTGCCGGATGCGGAATGGGCATTGGAGTCTGCCGCTTGGCGCAGGATTAAAAAATCTGCGGAAGATAATGAGATGGTTCCTAATCAGCAACATTTTGTGGAGTATCACCGCGACCTCATAGACCGCATACGAAGCAAGGGGCATGGATACGAGGGGGCACGTTCCTTACACGACTTGGAACTTCTGGCGAAGTTGCAACACCATGGCGCTGCAACAGCCTTTATAGACTTCACCAAAAACATCTATGTTGCTTTGTGGTTCGCTGTAGATTCACAGCAGGAGAAAAATGGTACAGTGTGTATCATTAACAATACCGATATAACCAAATTCATTGCTGTTAATGAAGATAAGTTCAGTAGCGGAAACAGGGAAATTGAAGATTTTCTACAACCTCAGTCCTCTGATTCTGCTACTAAGGAAAAGCAACCGCAACCTTCTTACTGGCATTGGGAAGCCCAGAGAGTGCGGGCGGAACGCATTCTACGACAAAGCAGTATCTTTGTATTCGGAAAGTCCGCAATAGATGAAGGCGATTATCAGAAGATTGTTGTTGACAAGGGTGCGAAACGCGAAATCTGGGAGGAATTGAACAGATTGCACGACATCAATGCGGAGACTTTGTTTCCCGACTTCTCCGGTTTGTCCATAGCAAACAGAGTTAAAAGGTATTACCACATCAAGACTGCTCGGGAGTATTTTGCGGATGGGAACGCACACTACCAAATAGGAAAATACGAGAAAGCCATTGAATCCTATACCAGAGCCATAAAGATTAACCCTCAATATGCTACTGCCTACATCAATCGTGGCAACTGTTACTTTCAAATAAAAGATAGGGAGAAAGCCATTTCCGATTACACCGGAGCTATAGAGATAGACCCTCAACACGCCATGGCTTACAACAATCTTGGCACCTGTTACTTTCAAATAGGGGAAAATGAGAAAGCCATTTCTGATTACACCAGAGCCATAGAGATAGACCCTCAATGCGCCATGGCTTATGGCAATCGCGGCGACTGTTACTCTAAAATAGGGGAAAATGAGAAAGCCATTTCCGACTATACCAATGCCATAGAGATAGGCCCTCAAGACACCGTAGCCTACTACAATCGCGGCTACTGTTATTCTCAGATAGAGGAATACCAGAAAGCCATTTCTGATTACACCAGAGCCATAGAGATAAATCCTCAATACGCTATGGCTTACGGCAATCGCGGCTACTGTTACTCTGAAATAGGGGAATACCAGAAAGCCATTGCCGATTACACCAAGGATATAGAGATAAACCCGCAGACTGCCAATGCTTACAACAACCGCGCAATAGACAAGTATGCGATCAATAGTGGGGACAAATCAGCAGAAGAAGATATACGCAAGGCGCTGAATCTGGCGCGGGAGCAGGGCGATCAAGACTTTGTGCAGAAAATATCAAACACAATGCGCGAATGGGGTATGCCCGTCCCTGAGTAAATCTCAATCGTAGAGATTAACCCCAACTTACCTCGCTTCCTCTTTAATCACCTTCCACTCCAAATCATCGCCGCAGGCAAGGTGTTTGATTCTCAACTTTCCCTTGAAAGATTGAACGGATATTTTAGGAAGTTGGTTTCTCGCGCTGGAACGCAGACTTTCAGTTACAAGCAAAGGGTAAATTTTGCAATTTGCTGGAAGGTGTTTCTGAAAAAAAGTGATGACGCCTTCTATCTGCTCTGTAACTTGTTTTCCTTTAAGTGATTTTGATTTCACTTCCATCGGGATGAAAAATGTCTCACCCTGTGTTATTTCATCCGCCACAACCGCATAGTCTCCCCGTCTGCCCAGATCACCGGACTTCATTGCCCGGTCCATTGAAATAACTATTCTTTCCGGCGGGAAGCCGTTGAGGCGCACCTTGCAAGCCCGGTTGCTGTTCCGCACTTGATCAAGAGCGCAATCATCGGGAAAAAAGTTTCTTATTCTCTGCGAGTAAATTACCGGCACTATTCCGATTCCTTGTACTCGCCCTTGCTTTCCTGAAGATGTTCAATCTCATCAAGGATGTTGACGGTCTCATTGTACAAGGCGGATGATATTTGATTATGGTCTTGAGGAGACAAACTGCCTTCCATGTTGTCAAATTGCAGTTTTTTGACAACCGTTCCCTGTTCTTTTTGTTGGAACCAGTAAGTATTTATCTCATCCGGTTCAATGTAAAGCCCTGCGTCTCCCACCAACGCTTTGCGTCTTTCTTCGCTGAGATTTGACACCCGGACATGGTTTTCCAGTTGTTCCAATAAGTAGTCGCTGTGAGTCGTTACCATGACCTTGACCCCGTGACGGATGAGGCGGACTATGGTTTTTGCAACCTCCCTTTGCGCTTCGGGATGCAAATGCGCTTCCGGTTCTTCTATTATCAGTAGGTCGCCTTTTTTGACTAAATGCTTTAGATACATAACAATCGGCGCAAGTTCTGAAACCATTGACGATGAGCGCAACAGGGGCACTTCAAGCCCGTTTTGCTTGTATGAAAACTGCGGGTATTGACTGGGGCCGGAAAGGTCTAATTTTACTGTCCCGTGCAGTATGTCGGTCTCCATTTTCTCCGCTATTTTGTAGATGTTAGCCTCCGGTCTTTCTGATATGTCCATCTGAATAAGTTCTGATAAGAAATCAGACAAAATCCCGCTCAAAGCAGGAATAGAGACGGGTTCAAGGGCTGCAAAAGGGGCTCTGTGAACAAGGGTAGCCGCTATTGCCCTGTGGCTCTGCATGATTCCGGTTCTTGCCGCCGGCAGGTAGAAGGGGTTTGCCGCAGTCCGTATTGAAAGTAGCGTCTTGGTCAATAATTCATCAACAAGAAAATCAGCTTTTCTCTCCTCTTCATCCATTCCCTTAATCCTTGCTAACAATGAAAAAATGTAGCAAGGGATTTCATGACCCTTTTTTATATTCATTGCCGGTATCTTATCCAATGACGGTATTGTCAGCTTGTGCCTCTCATCTTCAAAATCAATATGAAACTTGTCTGATATCAGGTCGTTTTCTTTTGGTATGATTCCCGTGCATCTGGAGATTTCCTCATGAAATGCTTCGTATGTGTATTCAGATATTAGTTGACTAATCCAGCCTCTTAAGTTCTCCGGCAGGTCAAAAAAATCTGCGGTTTCCGAAAGTTGTTCCAGATTATCTATAAGGTCATGGATTTGCTGAACATGCTTTTCTTCAAGGACATCCCTGTAAAAATGACCATGTCTTCTTGCCGCACTTGCTATGCTGAGCCCCCACAACTTCCCATACACACACTTGAACAATGCGTATATCAACACCGCAAGGTAAGACTTGCCCGTGTTGCTTGGTCCCACAAACACGGTAAGCGGGCCGATTTCAATATCTTTGGCTTCCGCTATGGGGCCGTAGTTTTCAACGGAAATCTTGATTTTGTCCTGTTCAGTCATCTTTTCTCTCATTTTAGAGGGCAACACCTATGATAACAAACTTTCGGCGGTTTGGCATATCCGACTGATAAGGCAACCACTCTCATCCAGATAGCAAAAGTGAAACATTTCATGCTCCGAAAACAACTGAAGCCACCTTGCAGTGGCTTCAGGACTTGCTTTCACGGGTTACGCCCGATCCGGCCACCCGCTCAAAGGCGGTATTTAGTTCGAAATCAGAAGACCCGATTTCGTGGTGTATAGGCTATTACAGCCAGTCGCTTTGTCAATAGAACCCAAGTATTAACTCCCCCGTTTGACACAAGCACACCTTCCTTTATAGTTTGCTTACTGCAACAAAACAAGCAGGTTTTCATAAACGCGAAAGGAGAAAAAGCACCAATGAACAAATGCCCGGTCAATCACGCCGCCGGAGGTGGCACAACAAACAACGACTGGTGGCCCAACCGGTTGCGGCTGGATATTCTGCGCCAGCATTCCTCAATGTCAGACCCAATGGAAGGGGATTTCAACTACACGGAAGAGTTCAAATCTCTGGACTATGACGCCCTGAAAAAAGACCTCCACAACCTGATGACCGATTCTCAGGACTGGTGGCCCGCGGATTTCGGCCACTACGGGCCGCTGTTTATCCGCATGTCATGGCACGCCGCCGGAACTTACCGCACCGGAGACGGGCGTGGAGGCGGCGGAACCGGCAACCAGCGCTTTGCTCCTCTCAACAGCTGGCCCGACAACGCCAATCTTGACAAGGCGCGCAGACTGCTCTGGCCGATAAAACAAAAATACGGAAAGAAAATATCATGGGCGGACCTGATGATTCTTGCCGGCAATGTCGCGCTGGAATCAATGGGATTCAAAACCTTCGGCTTCGGCGGCGGACGCAAAGACATCTGGGAGCCGGAAAAAGATATTTACTGGGGAGCGGAAAAAACATGGCTGGATGACAAACGCTACTCCGGGGAACGGGACCTTGAAAACCCCCTTGCCGCAGTTCAAATGGGGCTGATCTACGTCAACCCCGAAGGGCCGGACGGCAAACCCGACCCGGTTGCGGCGGCGGCTGATATCCGCGAAACCTTCGGGCGCATGGCAATGAATGATGAGGAAACCGTGGCGCTGATTGCGGGCGGCCACTCTTTCGGCAAATCACACGGCGCGGGCGACCCGGCGCTTGTGGGAGCGGAACCCGAAGCGGCGGGCATTGAACAGCAGGGGCTGGGATGGAAAAGCGGCCACGGTTCGGGACACAGCGCAGACACCATTACCGGCGGCCCCGAAGTTACATGGACAAAAACACCCGCCAAGTGGAGCAATGACTTTTTTGACCACCTGTTCGGACACGAATGGGAACTGACCAAAAGCCCCGCCGGGGCCTACCAGTGGGTGGCAAAAGACGGAGACGAAACAATTCCGGACGCTCACGACCCGTCAAAACGCCACCGTCCCACTATGCTGACCACAGACCTTACTCTGCGCTTTGACCCGGAGTTTGAAAAAATCTCACGGCGTTTTCACGAAAGCCCCGACCGGTTTGCGGACGCATTCGCCCGCGCATGGTTCAAACTGACCCACCGCGATATGGGGCCGCGCGCCCGCTATCTGGGACCCGAAGTTCCAAAAGAGGAACTTATCTGGCAGGACCCCGTCCCCGCAGTTGACCATCCGTTGATTGACGAAACCGATATCGCCTCTCTCAAGAAAAAGATCGGCGATTCCGGCCTGTCCGTCAGGCAAATGGTTTCAACCGCGTGGGCTTCCGCCTCCACTTTTCGCGGCTCGGATATGCGCGGCGGCGCAAACGGAGCCCGCATTCGTCTGTCACCCCAGAAAGACTGGGAGGTCAATCAGCCGGAACAACTGGCGGAAACACTGAAATCCCTTGAGGATATAAGGAACGAATTCAACGACGCCGCAACCGGCGGCAAGAAAGTGTCTCTTGCCGACCTGATAGTGCTTGCGGGTTGCGTCGGCATTGAGCAGGCCGCCGGGCGGGCGGGGAGCGGTATAACCGCGCCTTTCACACCGGGGCGCGCGGACGCCTCTCCGGAACAAACCGATGTTGAGTCGTTTGCCGTGCTTGAACCGGCGGCGGACGGGTTTCGCAACTACCGGAAAGAAAAATACGCCGTTTCAGACGAAGAACTGCTGGTTGACCGGGCGCAACTGCTGACCCTGACACCGCCCGAAATGACGGCTCTTGTCGGCGGCATGCGCGTGCTGGACACAAACTTCGGACAAACACGGCACGGCGTCTTCACCGAACGGCCGGGCGCGCTGACCAATGACTTCTTCGTGAACCTGCTGGATATGAACACCGACTGGAAGCCGGTGTCCGGCGATGAAGACCTGTTTGAAGGCCGCGACCGGAAAACCGGAAAACCGAAATGGACCGGGACGCGGGTTGACCTGATATTCGGCTCAAACTCCGAACTGCGGGCTCTTGCCGAGGTTTACGGTTGCGGGGACGGAGAGGAGAAATTCGTCAGAGACTTTGTTGCCGTCTGGACCAAGGTGACGAATCTGGACCGTTTTGACCTTGCGTGAACACCCCGCCCCGTTTGACACTTCCCCCCAATCTGTGGCATAATGAGCCGTCCCCGAGGACGGAGCGGTTGCTATGCAGGCGGTCATAAGAACAGGAAACAGACAATACTTGGTAAAGCCCGGCGATGTGGTTGACATTGAGAAGATCGCGGGCAGTCCGGGCGATTCGGTCGGCTTTGCCGATGTTCTGCTGGTCTCAAACGGCGAGGGCGAGGCGAAGGTCGGCGCTCCGGTTGTTGAGGGAGCCGAGGTGAAGGGCGAAATCATTTCCCAGAAAAAGGGAGACAAAATAACGGTTTTCAAATTCAAACGGCGCAAGGGCTACAGGCGCAAAGCCGGGCACCGGCAGCAATACACCAGCGTCCGCATTACGGATATCAGGGGGTAGGGAGAGCGGTATGTCCACAAAGAAAGGCGGCGGCAGTTCAAAAAACGGAAGAGATTCGGCGGGCAAGCGGCTCGGCGTCAAGAAGTTCGGCGGGGAGTTCGTCAAAGCCGGAAACATCATAGTCAGGCAGAGGGGGACCTCGTTTCACGCCGGAGACAATGTCGGCTCCGGGCGCGACTGGACGCTCTTTGCGCTGGCGGACGGAGTTGTGAAATTCCGCAAGGGCAAGAGAAAAACCGTGTCCGTGATTCCGGCGGCAAAGTAATCTCCGCCGGAAACTCCGTTAAACTCCGGCGCGCCCGTTCGGGGCGCAAACCGTTATGACTGGAAGCGAAATCAGGGAGGCGTTTCTTTCCTTTTTTGAACAAAGGGGGCACAAGCGCGTAAAAAGTTCCTCCCTTGTTCCCCCGGATGACCCGACCCTTCTTTTTTCAAATTCGGGCATGGTCCAGTTCAAGAATGTTTTTCTGGGACTTGAAAAATTTTCACACCCGCGCGCCGTCTCATCCCAGAAATGCATGAGGGCGGGCGGCAAACACAACGACCTTGACAATGTGGGATACACCGCGCGCCACCACACATTTTTTGAAATGCTCGGCAACTTTTCCTTTGGCGACTACTTCAAGGAAGACGCCACAGCGTTTGCGTGGGAACTTGTTACAAAGGTTTACGGTCTGCCGGAAAATAAACTCTGGATAACCGTCCACAATGATGACGGCGAGGCGGCGAAAATCTGGCAGAAAGCGGCGGGGCTTCCCCCGTCCCGCATTCTCCCGATGGGGGACGAGAGCAATTTCTGGACAATGGGAAATGTGGGCCCGTGCGGGCCGTGCTCCGAAATCCTCATAGATCAGGGGGAAAAGGCGGGATGCGGAAAAAATGACTGCGCCCCCGGCTGTGATTGCGACCGCTACCTTGAATTGTGGAATCTTGTTTTTATGCAGTATGAGAGGGATGAGTCCGGGAAAATGTCGCCGCTTCCCCGTCCAAGCATTGACACGGGAATGGGGCTTGAAAGAATGGCGGCGGTCATACAGGGAAGGGCAAGCAACTACGAAACGGATTTGCTGCGGGGCGTCATCTCGCGCATTGAGGAGATTTCACAGGCGCGGTATGAGGACGGCGGGGGGAAGGCGGACAGCAGCATGCGCGTTATAGCAGACCACGCGCGCGCGGCGCTCTTTCTTATAACGGACGGGGTTTTCCCCTCAAACGAGGGCAGGGGGTATGTTCTCAGAAGGATTATCAGAAGGGCGGTGCGCCACGCAAAAACCCTCGGCGCGGACGAGCCGTTTCTGTTCAAGACCCTCGACGCGGTTTCCGGTCTGATGGCGGACGCATATCCCGATGCCGCTCAAAAAGCCGGTTTCGCCTCCGATGTGGTTCGCGCCGAAGAGGAGCGGTTTCTTGAGACTGCGGCGCGGGGGCTTGAAATCCTTGAGAGCGAAGTGGGGAAACTGCCCGCAGGCGGGAAACTGCCCGGAAAGGTCGCGTTCAAACTTTACGACACCTACGGCTTTCCTCTTGACCTGACCGAGGACGTGCTAAGGGAGAAGAATCTCGGCGTTGACCGCGCCGGGTTTGAGAAGGAAATGGGCGCGCAAAAAGAGCAGTCAAGAAAGTCGTGGAAGGGCGGCGGCGACCCGCGCGCGGCGGACTACACCGCCCTTGTGTCCGAAGGGTTTGCATGCGAATTTACCGGCTACGGCTCAACCGCAGGCGAAGCAAAGGCGGTTTTTACCGCTGACGCCGGAGACGGCGAGATTGAAATCATTACGGATTCAACCCCGTTTTACGCGAATTCCGGCGGACAGGTCGGAGACACGGGGACGATTGAAGGGGAAGGGTTTTTCGCGCGCGTTACCGACACCACAAAGCCCGCCGCCGGAATTATAAGCCACCGCGCCGTGGTTGAGAAAGGGCGGTTGTCCGCCGGAGGCGAGGTGGTTTTGTCCGTTGACAAAGCCCGCCGCCGCGCCGTCTCGGCACACCACACGGCAACTCACATACTGCACTCCGTTCTGAGGGATATTCTCGGAAGCCATGTAACGCAGGCAGGCTCGCTTGTCGCCCCGGACAGGCTCAGGTTTGATTTTACACACCACTCCCGCATTACCCCGGATGAATCTCGCGCCATTGAGGATGAGGTCAACGAGAGGATTTCCCGCGCGGACGAGGTGGTAACAAGGGCGGATGTTCCTTACGAGGAAGCGCTGAAAGAGGGCGCAACGGCGATATTTGAAGAGAAATACGGCGACAAAGTCCGGGTGGTTTCCATCGGCGGCTACAGCGCGGAACTGTGCGGCGGAACTCACCTTTCCAATGCGGCGGCGGCGGGGCTTTTCACCATTGTTTCGCAGTCCGCTTCAAGCGCGGGGGTCAGAAGGATAGAGGCGGTGTGCGCGGAAGCGGCGCGAAAGCGCGCCGTGCGCAATGAGATGACGCTCGCGGAGGCGGCTGTTTCTCTCGGCGGCGACCCTTCGGACGTGCCCGGGCGCATAGAGAAACTTTTGCGGCGTGCGGGAGAACTTGAAAAAGAGGTTGGCAGGGCGAAGAGGGATGCCATTGCGGGAGACACCGATGAGGCGCTTTCCGGGGCGCGGGAGATAGGGGGCGTTTCCTTTGTTTCGCGCGAGGTGGACGGCGCGGGGCCGGAGGAACTGAGGGAGTTGTGGGACAAGGTCAGGGCAAAGATTAAAAACGGCGTCGCCGCGCTCGGCGGCTCAAGGGAGGGAAAGGCGTTTGTTCTTGTGGGTGTCGCCGGAGATGCGGCGGGAAAGTTTCATGCGGGAAACATTGTCAAAGAAATTGCGCCGCTCATCGGCGGCAGGGGGGGAGGCAAACCCTCTCTCGCTCAGGCCGGCGGGAACGACCCGTCCGGAGTGGCAAAGGCGATTGAAAAAACGGCTGAGATTTTAGCGTCCGCACCCGATGGCTTGTCCTAACGCGGGTCGGGCGGGGAGATGCCATGTTTTTCAAACTCTTTTTTCAGTTTTTTCAGCGCCGTTTTCTCTATCTGCCTTACCCTCTCGCGTGAGATGCCGAACTTGTTCCCTATGGTGTCCAGCGTCTTGGGGCTTTCGCTGAGAAAGCGGTTGCGGACAATATAGTTCTCTTTTTCACCCAGTGTTTTAAGCGCGTCCGTCATGTGTGATTTGACCATGCTTTTTATCTGCGCGCGCTCAAACCCCGCATCCTGTCCCTCGGAGGAGTCCGCGAGAAAATCCATGTGTGCCGCATCCGCCCCGTCCCGCACGGGCGAGTTCAGGGACATGTCGCGCGCTCCCATTATCTGCTTCATTTCCGACACGCCTTTTTCCGACACGCCCACCTCTTTTGCTATTTCCCCGCGTGTTGCCGCCGCGCCGCCGCGCTCAAGTTTCCCGCTCGCAGCGCGCATGTTGTAAAACAGCTTTCTCTGCTCCCTGCCCGTGCCTATTCTGACAAGACTCCAAGTGTCCATTATATGCTTGCGGATGTATGCCTTTATCCACCAGACGGCATACGAAATGAGGCGGTATCCCTTTGTGGGATCAAACCTTTTTACCGCGTGCATGAGGCCGAGATTGCCCTCCTGAATTATGTCCATCATGTTAATGCCGTGGTTTTTGTATTCCCCCGCGACTTTGACGACAAACCTCAAGTTTGAGGCAACCAGCTGGCGCGCGGCGTCTATGTCTCCCGTTTCCCTGTAGCGGACGGCAAGTTCGCGCTCGCGCTCTCCCGACAGGATGGGGTGGGCGGCGATTTCCGCCACATAGCGCTGAAGCGGAGAGGCGGGCGCAAGCGCCGAGGAACGCGCCTTTCCCCCCGGTTTCCCGCCGTCTCCCCGCTTTTCTTGACTGTCTTTCATGAGCGGTATAATTTAACACATCTTATCTGTTCCGGTGTAGCTCAGTTGGCAGAGCGGGTGGCTGTTAACCACTAGGTCGGGGGTTCGAATCCCTCCGCCGGAGCCAGTTTTCCGCTCATGGAATGGGCGGCAAGGAGAAGCAAAATGTCTGACTGGAAAGTTACAAATCACGGGCATCCCGAAATAACGCCCGCAGAAACAAAAAGGGCGATCTTCATAGGGAGGTATCAGCCCTACCATCAGGGGCACATAAGCCTCATACGCCAAAAACTGGACAAGGGCGTTCCGTGCCTGATCATGGTGCGGGACATCCCGCCCGACCCGAAAAACCCGTTCACGACCGAACAGACCATAGACATGATACGCAAGTATCACGCGAGCAAGGGCGATGATGTTGAGGTGATGAAAATCCCCGACATTGAATCCGTGAACTGGGGAAGGGGGGTCGGCTACGAGATGAACGAGTTTTTTCCGCCTGAAAACATCGGATGGATATCGGCGACCAAAATAAGGGACTCAATAAAGCAGGGAAGCGACGACTGGCGCGAGATGGTTGACGGGTCAATTCAGGATGATGTCGTCAAATACTTGAAAGAGTCAGGCCTCTGATTCTTCGGAGGGTTTTTCCTGAGAGCCGTATTTCTTGCGAAATTTTTCCACGCGGCTCTCTTTGGCGAACTGTTGCTCCCTGCCCGTAAAGAACGGGTGGGAACTGCTTGAAACCTCAACGGTTACCAGCGGGTATTCGTTGCCGTCCTCCCACTTGACCGTCTTGTCCGAGGTCTTTGTTGACCGCGTCAGTATGGAAAAGCCGGATGAGGGGTCTTGAAAAACCACCTGTTTGTATTCGGGGTGGATGCCTTTTTTCATTGTCCGCTCCGCAGAAGAACCAGATTATAACAGCGCGCGCCTGTTTGTAAAGTCTTGCGCGTTTTCAATTTGCGGTTATCATTGGGCGGAGTGGTCCGCATGTCTTCCGGAGGGATGAGGCAATTAAGGTTGCCCCCGCCGGTTGTTGACTGTATAATGCGAGATTGTTTTTCAAAGGAGGGGTGACATGAAATCCGGTATATATCATGAAGTCGGAGATGCCGATGTCATAAAATACGAGGACGCTGAGGTTCCGTCCCCGGGGGCGGATGATGTTCTGATACGTGTAAAAGCGTGTGCGATGAATTCTTTGGACACGCGTTTGAGGTCCGGCAAGTCTCCCCGCCCGGTTGACCTTCCCCACATAGGCGGCATAGACATATCCGGCGAGGTTAAAGAGGCCGGCAAGTCGGTCTGGGGGGTTTTCCCCGGAGACCGCGTGGTGGTCAACCCCGCCGTCAAAACCGGAGGCGGAGTCAGCGTTATAGGGGTGAACCGGCAGGGCGGTTTTGCCGAGTTTGTAACCGTTCCGGCTGTGAATGTCTGCAAAATTCCGGACGCCCTTTCTCATGATGACGCATGCACGTTGCCCATCTGTTACGTGACGGCGCTTTACGGGCTTGCCAGCAGAGGCGGTCTGGAGAAGGGTGAAACGGTGGTGGTTCACGCTGCCGGTAGCGGGTCGGGAACGGCGGCCATACAGGTTGCAAAACATCTGGGCGCAAAAGTCATAGCCACAGCGGGCAGTGATGAGAAACTTGGGAAAGCGCGCGAACTCGGCGCGGACGAGACAATTAACTACAAAACCGAAGACTTTTCCAGAGTGATAAAGGGCGGTGTTGACATAGTGTTTGACCCCGTGGGTGCCGCCCACTGGGAGAAAAACATTAAAATTCTCAAATCCGGAGGACGGCTTCTTCTTGTGGGAGTCGTGGGCGGCGGGGTGGTTGACAAGTTCTCCATCGGTCCCGTCATAATGCGCGACATTTCCGTCATCGGAGTTACCGTTTTCAACTCGTCTCAGAGTATGCTTAAAGAGTGCGTTGAAATGGCGGCGGGCGGAACGGTTACTCCAGTCATAGGCAGAAAGTTTCCGCTTTCGGACCTTGCCGGGGCTCACAAGGCGCTGGAGAGCGCCGGGCAGTTCGGCAAGGTTGTCGTGAACCCCTGAGCGGGGGCGGCTGACCGTTTTTTCAATACCGCTTCAATACTGCCTTTCGGCGCAGATGCCTTCGCCCAGCAGTTCGGTTTTTCCTATTGAGACAACAAAGTCGGCGTGATTTCTGAGTCTCGCGGATGATTGTTGCCCGCGCGAATCATCATCATTTTTGAGTTCCACAATGCCTATCTGTTTGCCCTTGTGCTTTTTTGCATGATTGATTGAAGGCAACATGTCCGCATCTCCCGACAGCACCACCGCCACATCGTAGGAATCCGTCATGGTTGCGAGGTCAACGGCCAGAGAGGTGTCAATGCCTTTTTCGTGCAGATTCTTTCTGAGTATGTCCAGTTTCCAGTGGCCGCACTCAATGATGTCAACAAAGCGGGTGTTGTTCCTGACCGCGCGGTTGAACTGGTTCATCTTTCTCAAGTCCGCTCTTTTCTTTTCATACCATTCCTTGCCCTCGCTCAGGCACATGCCCCACGCCCCTTCCTCCGGGTCGGGATGATTTTCTCTCTGCGCAGCCGACACAAAGGAGTGCTTCAGTTCCGCATCCCGCTCAAAGTTGCGGCGCAGGCTTTCCTCAAAAGCGGGATTGTCAAAGCGAAGTTCATCTATGCTTCCGATTTGATACCAGAAGACGCGCCACACAAGTGTTGTGGTTTCACACTCGCCCACCACGCATTTACTCCATTCCGCCACCGCTCTCCTCATTACGAAATTGTAGAAAGACTGATAGTCATCAATGTTAAGACCCAGATTTCTGAATGAGCCCATAAGGTTGGGCCCGTCAACAAACGCTGCAAATCTCATGTTTCAAACCTCCTTAAAAAGTTTGCCGCTTCGGGGGCGAAATAGGTTGCTATCATATCCGCCCCCGCCCTTGTGATTGCGAGTAAACTCTCCATAACGGCGTCTCTCTCGCTTATTCCGCCGACCGCTGCGGCGGATTTTATCATAAGGTATTCCCCGCTCACCTGATAAGCGGCGACCGGCAAATCAGTTGACTCCCTGAACGCGCTCACCACATCAAGGTAGTATCCTGCGGGTTTCACCATCACAATATCCGCCCCCTCCGCCTCGTCAAGGGCAAGTTCCCTGAGCGCCTCCCTCACGTTGGCGGGGTTCATCTGATAGGTCTTCTTGTCGCCCGCTTTGGGCGCGGAGTCCAGCGCGCCGCGAAACGGTCCGTAAAAGCATGAGGCGTATTTTGCCGTGTAGGACAGTATGGAAGTTCCGGTATGCCCGTTTTCGTCAAGCGTCTCCCTGATTGCTCCCACGCGCCCGTCCATCATGTCGCTGGGCGACACAATGTCCGCCCCGGCTTCGGCGTGCGCAAGCGCCTGCCCGCACAGCGCCTCAACCGTCAAATCGTTCAGTATCTCGCCCGATGAAGAGACTATCCCGTCGTGTCCGTCGCTTGAATAAGGGTCAAGGGCGACATCGGTTATTAAGGTCGCATCGGGAAACTGTTTTTTCAGAGCGCGCGCGGTTTCGGGGATAAGCCCGCGCGGGTTGCCCGCCTCCCTTGCGTCCGGGGATTTTTCTGAGTCCTCAACCACGGGGAAAAGTATAAAGGCGGTAACTCCGGCATTTACGGACATTTCCACTTCCCTCATCAGGCCGTCCGCGCCCAGTCTCTTTTTGCCCGGCATGGACTTTATGTCTTCATCCGCGCTCCCGCCGTGCACAAACAGCGGATAAATAAGGTTTTCCGCAAGCAGGCGGGTTTCCGCCGCAAGAGCGCGGATGGAGGGGCTTTTTCTGTTTCTTCTGGGACGGGCGGCAATATCAAGCGAGACCGTGTCGCGCCGGGCGCGTCCGCCCCCGTCTTTTTTACGACTGCCGCTCATAGGCGCATACTACACGGGCGGCGCTTATTTTCAAACCGGCCCTTGAGTGTGGTAGTCTTCTGCCGATGAGGTTTTTGCTTTTACTTGCGGCGGCGCAGATGGTGTTTGCGGATGTCTGCGCGGCGGAGGTCAGAATAGTTGAGGTCTCGCGGTCTCCCGTTATTAAGGATGCGAAGGTCCGCGTGGTGTCGCCGCCGGACGGAGGGCGTGTTTTCACTCTGTCGCCAGAGGTAACATTGGATGTTTCGGGTTTTGACCTCGGCGTTCAAACTCCGTTTCTGCGGAAAAACCGCATAGCCAATTCCGCTCGGGGCCAGCACATACACCTCATAGTTGACGGCGAGCCCTACAAGGCGATATATGATGTTTCAAAGCCCGTCCGCATAGGCCGTCTGGCGCCGGGGCCCCACACTATTGTGGCTTTTCCGTCCCGTTCCTACCATGAGAGCGTAAAGTCGCCCGAAGCCGGGCACGCCATAAATTTCACTGTTTTCGCGCTTCCGGGCGCAAGTCCCGATATTGACTTGTCCGCCCCCGCAATTATCTACAGCCGCCCCAAGGGCGTTTACAAGGGAGGTGACGCCCGGAGGGTGATGGTTGATTACTACCTTCACCGCGTTTCTTTGGAGGCGGACGGCTATGCGGTCAGGGTGTCTGTGTTGTCCGGCGGGGAGGCGGTTGCCTCAACCGTTCTCAAGAAATGGAGTCCCGCTTTTGTTGAGGGGCTGGAAAGCGGAGAGTATGAGTTTGCTTTGGAGTTGCTTGACCCGGCGGGCAGGGCGGTCGCCTCACAGAGGCGGGTTGTCAGCATAGTTCGGTAAAGCGGTTAAAATATAAAGAATATGGAGCATCAAACTTCACCCCGTTCCGTTACTTACCGCCTGTTGCTGGAAACAAAAGGCAAGGCGGGCAAACTTTTTCAAATTGCGGGGGCGTGCCGGTTTGTGTGGAACGCCGCGCTTGAGCGCAATAGAGCGGAATATCAGACAGCCAAGATATTCGGCACACCAAAACCGAGCGTCTCATTCTTTTCTCTTGGCAAGCAATTTACTGAACTCCGCCGCAAAACCCCTTGGCTTATGGAGTTGCCCGCAAGGGAAATCCGCTACACTCTCAAGTATCAGGCGGATGCCTGGCAAAAGACATTCAAACAGGGCGCGGGCTTCCCGAAACGTAAAACAAGGGCGCGGTCAACTCCGTCTTTCACTATTCCCGAACAAGTGAACTTGAAAGACAACCGCCTGTTCATCCCGAAGACAGGGCGCGTAACCCTACGGGGAAACAATCCGTATGAAGGTTGTGAACCGAAACTGGCAACAATCAAATATCTGGCGGGCAAGTGGTATTGCTCCGTCCTTTATGATGTCCCCGCCGACCGGGTAAAGCAACCCGCGCAGACCGATGCGGTGGGCATAGACCGCAATGTCAGCGGCATAGCCCTGTCAACAGAGGAGTTGAAACACCTGCCCGGGCGCGACACCAAGCGGCTGGAAATCCGCCGGAGACGCTACCAGAGGAGGATGGCGCGGCAGGTGAAAGGCAGCAGGCGCAGGAACATCACAAAAGCCCGTGTCGCCCGCATATCGCGGACGCTCGGCAATGTCCGCAAGAATTGGGCGCACCAGACAACAAGACGCATTGCGGACAAATACGAGACCGTTGTTATTGAGGATTTGAACATACCGGGGATGACCGCCTCGGCAAAAGGAACAGAAACAGAGCCGGGCAAGAATGTCCGACAGAAAGCGGGGCTGAACAGAGAGATACTCGCTTCTGCTTGGGGCAATTTTGAAAACAAACTCGCCTACAAGTGCGGGACGCTAATCAAAGTTGAACCGGCTTACACCAGCCAGACCTGTTCCCGTTGCGGAAACATTGACAAAGAAAGCCGGAAAGACAGAGATTTCCATTGTGTCAAATGTGGACACAAAGACCATGCGGATATAAATGCCGCAAAAAATATTTTGGCGTTAGGGATTGGCGCAACTGCGCGGGGAGGGGCGTTATCGTCAGATACCCCTTTGATCCGCGAAAATGAAACGGGTTGAACTCGTCAGTTGCAATAAGCGGGCGTTTGCCCGGTTCTATTCCCAAGAAATGAGAAAGGAAATCGGCGACCATGGTTGCAATAAGCGGGCGTTTGCCCGGTTCTATTCCCAAGCACCTCCAATTGCTCTTGATTCTGGAAGTTGCAATAAGCGGGCGTTTGCCTGGATTTGAAAAAATCATGCAATTAGGTGTAGTGTATGGCGCTTCCCGCAAAAGGAGGTCCTAATGGAGAAACTGGAAAAATTACGCGCTCTTGTTTGGAAAGAAGGGGATGTTTTTGTTTCCCGTTTGAACGGGACAAATATCTCAAGTTACGGGGAGACTCCGGACGAAGCAGTCTGCAACCTCAAAGAAGCGGTTGAACTTTATTTTGAGGATATGCCCGAAGGTGAAAAGCGGGAAGTTATTGAATCCGCCGGGTTCTGAATGATACACCTCCACACAGCCGCCACGCCCAACGGCAGGAAGGTCTCAATAATGCTTGAGGAGACCGGACTTCCTTATCAGGTTCACAACATCAGCCTTCACGACGGGGAGCAGAAATCG
>JAPOUR010000003.1 GCA_026708565.1 Candidatus Dadabacteria bacterium | reverse complement strand
ATGGTTTCGTATTGTGTTTGCAAGATTGAGGTAAGAAAGTCTAAAGTCATGTCCCCATTCTGAGAGACAATGAACTTCATCAATAACTGCATAGGCAATTGAGAATCTATCATTG
Source organism: Candidatus Dadabacteria bacterium (assembly GCA_026708565.1). Taxonomy (NCBI): domain Bacteria; kingdom Pseudomonadati; phylum Thermodesulfobacteriota; class Candidatus Dadabacteria; species Candidatus Dadabacteria bacterium. The sequence goes on along the minus strand of JAPOUR010000003.1, from coordinate 44,816 downwards.
ACTCGCCTTAAATAATCTCTAAATGATTTAATTTGAAATCTTTCCGGTGTAATTAAAATGAAAAGATACTTCCCTTCTCCGAATTCTTTCATTGTTCTTTCTCTGGTTTCTGGGTCATCGTCACTTGTTATGTAGTTGGTTCGGGTAAAATATACAGAGTCCAGTTCATCTTTTTGGTCATACATCAAAGATTTGAGTGGGCAAACTACAAAGCTGATTGCCGGTTGAAGGATGGCTGACAATTGATAACAGACAGACTTGCCTGCTCCAGTAGGAAGAAGTCCAATTGTGTCATTGCACGATAGCGCGTTTACAATAATGGCGAGTTGCCCCTCTCTGAAATTGCGAGTGTCTAAATTAAGGTTTTCATTGTTTTGAAGAAAGATGTTTAGCAACAAAAACCACAAAGATGCTTCATCAGAAGATTCTTCTCCAATTTTCAGTTTATACTTTATCTTTTGTTTGTATGTAGAGACTTGAAAGTGGTCGTAGAACTCATCCAGATAGTCATTTCTTACAAATATAATACTTTCATTGTCTTGTGCGCTTTCATCGTGTCGTTGTAGGAGGCTAAAGTCAATTTTGATGGTTGCTTTTGTAGAGTGAATTTTATCATTTATCTTGTATTCTGGTTTTCTAAATTCCACTTTTTGTAAGTTTAAAAGATGCTGAAACCATTCCAAAAGGTCTTCAATTGCGAGTTCGGCAAAACCTTTCACGTCTCTTTCTATGATTTCAAATGCCCATGGTTCGTTGAAATTGATGAGTCCACGCTCAAGGAGCTCCAACAAAAGAATCTGAAAACGCATTATTGCTGTAGCCAGATAGTTATGGTCTTGCAAATCTACACCATCCTTAAATGCTTTCTTGTAATCATTCAAGGAGATAAAAGTCTTGTTTTTTGCTCTGCGATTTTCTTGCTCTCTTATGATTCTATTTCTAATGGCTTCGATTTTCTTCCAGAAAGTTTTATTTTTTGATTTCAAATCGACAGTAGTGATTCTTACTGTCTCTATTCCTCGATCTTTTGCGTGACGGTCACGTCCAGAGTCATTCTCTTGCCTATTGCCATGCGGTCTTTTGGTGTCTGGATCTATACCGTCAATTTCAATGATTAAGCGAGCTTGAGGTAAATAGAAATCGACTTGTTGTCGTAAAAACTTTTGTTCTTCTTCACCATCTTTCGGTGGGATAATTACATTGATTGAAGCCTCAGGCAAAAGCAATTGTTGGATGAATTCATAATCTGGTAGTTCGCATTCTGACAAGTATCTGGGTAAGTCTTTAAAGAATTCTTTGGCGGGATTGTAGTCCTGTTTCTCATCCCCTTTGATGGTTTTGTCCCACTTCGGCAATTTTGTGTCAATTAAGGGGTAGGGTTTTTCAAAGACATCTCTATTCTCGTGGATTGCTCCAATCTTCTCTTGAAGAAAGGTTGACAGAAGTGTTGGTTTCCCCCGTTGGAGTATGTTCTTAAGAATGCAAATTGCTGGCAAGTATTTACTTTCAACCCTTTCACCCTCAAGGTTCTGGATTACAAAGTTGTGGTTGCTGTGAGAGTAGTTTGCTGTGTATCTCATCTTTACCTTCCAAGGCTTGAAGTTAACACCCCCGTGCGCGGGCTGTCAAAGGATTTACCGCACACTTCGGGCTGACGGACACCACCCTCATCCCCTCTGGATTCCGTGTCGGAGCACGGAATGACGGGCAGGTTTCCATTCCCTTACGGCGGTTTGGCATCGTATTCCGTTATCCGCATAAAACACGGATTCCGCAATATGGTCCTGTTTCTCCGCCCCGTCCCTTTGACAATCCCCCGTTTCCCTGTAACTTAAACCCCGTTTTGACGGAGGAGTCGCCATTACTCTCATAGACGACATATACACCAAAGTTGCCGTGCGCGGAGAGCCCTTGGAGTTTGAAGAGGCGCTCGCGCTTGCCGATATTCCATCGGCAAACGTGGGAGACCTTATGTGCGTTGCCCGCGATGTGACCAAGAAACACCACGGAGACGGCGTTTTTCTGCGCTCCATCATCTCCGCCCAGACCGGAAACTGCCCCGAAGACTGCTCCTTCTGCTCCCAGTCCGCCCATTACGACACAGACGTTGAAGCGCACCCGCTTATGGCGGACGAAAAGATACTTCGCGCCGCAAAACAGGCGGAAGCAATGGGCGCGATGGACTTTTGCATTGTGATAAGCGCCAAGGGGCCCACGCCGCGCATATTCAAACGCGTTCTCGGCGCGGTTGACCTGCTCGTGAGGGAAACGGGGCTGAAAGTGGGCTGCTCGCTCGGAGAACTTACCGAAGAACAGGCAATACTGCTCAAAGAACACGGCGTCTGGAGATACAACCACAACATTGAGACTTGCAGAAGCCATTTCCCGAACATTGTTACGACACACTCCTATGACGACCGCGTCAACACGGCGAAACTTGTTAAAAAAGTGGGCATGAACCTTTGCTCCGGCGGGATTTTAGGGATGGGCGAAAGTGTGCGCCAGAGAGTTGAATTCGCCTTTGAGTTAAGGGAACTTGACCCGAACTGGGTCCCCGTCAACTTCCTCAACCCGCGCCCCGGAACGCCGTTTTCCGCATTTGAGCCGGTTCAGCCGCTTGAAGCGGTGAAGATGATCTCAATATGGCGGCTCGTGCTTCCCGACAAAATACTGATGATATCCGGCGGCAGAGAAGTAACCCTCAGAGACCTTCAGTCCATGGGCGTATTCGCGGGCGCAAACGCCATGATAATCGGCAACTACCTGACCACGCCCGGCCGTTCCCCCGAAGAAGACCTGAGAATGCTGGAAGACCTCCAGATGCCGGTTCGCACCCACATAGAAAACTGAAAGAGAAGCCGGTGTCCCCCGCGCGTAAAAACATCTGGCACCCCTTCACTCAGATGAAGGAGCATGAAGAGTCCGCCCCGCTCATGATAGAAAAGGGCGAGGGCTCATACCTTACGGACTCCGACGGCAACCGCTACATAGACGGTGTTTCCTCCCTGTGGGTCAACATCCACGGGCACGGCGTTACGGAAATAGAGGACGCCATTAAACAACAACTTGAAAAACTGGGGCACAGCACACTGCTCGGGTTGTCAAACTCCGCCGCCGAGGGGCTTGCGGAAAAACTGGTCGCCGCCGCGCCGCCGGGGCTCTCAAAGGTTTTCTTTTCGGGAGACGGCGCGTCCGCCGTTGAAGTGGCGATTAAAATGGCGTTTCAGTATTGGAAGCACAAGGGAGAGGAGGGCAAAACCAAGTTTGTGTGCCTTGAAAACGGCTATCACGGCGACACGCTGGGGGCGGTGTCGGTGGGGGGGATTTCGCTGTTTCACGACACCTTCAAGCCGCTGCTGTTTGAGTCGTTCAAAGCCCCCTCATACTACTGCTACAGATGCCCGCTCTCAAAAAGTTACCCGTCCTGCGGGGTCGCCTGCGCGGACGAGATTGACGCTATATGCGCCGCCCATCCGGGGGAGATAGCCGCCATAATAGTTGAGCCGTTTGTTCAGGCGGCGGGCGGGATGATAGTGTCGCCGCCGGGCTACCTTGAGAAGGTCGGAAAGATAGCCGCAGAGCGCGGCGCGCTTCTTATAACCGATGAGGTCGCCACGGGGTTCGGCAGAACGGGAAAGATGTTTGCGTGCGAGCACGACGGCGTTACACCGGACATGATGGTTGTCGGCAAGGGGCTCACGGGCGGATACACGGCGCTTTCCGCCACCCTGACCACGGAGCGCATATACGAGGCGTTCCTCGGCGACTACGAGGAGTTCAAAACTTTTTTTCACGGGCACAGTTACTCCGGCAACCCGCTCGCCTGCGCCGCCGGTCTGGGCAATTTTGCCGCGTTTGAAAACAGAAAGACACTTGAAAAACTGCCGGAAAAAATAGAACTGTTTGAGAGCGAACTCAGAGAGTTTGCCTCGCTTGAAAATGTGGGAGACATAAGAAACAAGGGGCTTATGGCGGGCATTGAGATAGTGAAAGACCGGCGCACGAAGGAGCGCTATCCGGCGGCTGAGAGGATGGGCAAACGGATAACGGACAAGGCGATGGAATACGGCGTTCTTCTGCGTCCGCTCGGCGATGTGGTGGTTCTGATGCCCCCGGTGGGCATTGAGACGGAAGACTTGAGGAAACTTATGAAGGCGACCTACCGCGCCGTGCGGGAGGTGACGGACGGCGGGTAGCGCGGTTTGACGCGCCGCCCGCCCTTGTGTTAGTTTTACGGGCGGAGTCGGGGGGCTTCATTTACGGGAGCTAATTGGCTGTGCTGGACTGTATTAAAAATGGTTGCGCGGGTGTGAGGAAATCCGGAAAGAGCAAGGCGCGCGCGCCGGACACCCCTTATACGGGGATAACCGCGCCGACTTATCAGATTGAAAAACGGCGGCTTCAATACGAACTTCTCAAAATTCAGCAGGATGTTGTGAAAAAGGGACGCCGCCTTGCCATACTGTTTGAAGGCAGGGACGCGGCGGGCAAGGGCTCAACCATCAAGCGGTGTGTTGAGCACCTTATGCCGATGCACTACAAGGTGGTGGAACTCGGCGTGCCCACGCCGCAGGAGTCAAAAAACTGGTTTCGCCGCTACAAAAAACACCTGCCCGCGCCGGGCGAGATGGTCTTTTTTGACCGCTCATGGTACACCCGCGCCCTTGTGGAGCCCACCATGGGATACTGCACAGAGGCCCAGTACAAGTATTTCATCAAAAAAGTGCTCGGATGGGAGGAATCCCTTCTGAGGGAGGGGTTTGAGATAGTGAAGTTTTACCTCTCCGTTGATATTGAGACCCAGTTGATACGTTTTAACGAGAGGATTAAAGACCCGCTGAAATTCTGGAAACTGTCCAAAAACGACCTGAAGGCGCGGAAGAAATGGGAGCGTTTTTCCGCATACAAAGAGCAGATGTTCTCCCGCACCTCGTCCGGGCGGCTGCCGTGGGTTGTGGTGAACTCAAACTCAAAGAATGAAGCGGTGTTGACTTGTATGCTTTATCTGACTTATCTTAACAAAACGGGATTTGTTCCGCTCACCGGGGAGATGGTGGAGACACGTTACGACATTGAGCTTGACGGAGTGGCATTCAAGGGGTTGAGCGCAAAGCAATACGCCGTTATGGCGAACCTGATTGCCGACTGAGCGGGTTTTGGAAGACTCATACGAAAACGGATTTGTGGAAGCGGCGGGCCTTGGCAGGATTGAGGCTGCGGGCGGCCTGATAGTGAATCCGTCCGGCGGCGTGCTGTTCATAGCAAAGGGCGGCAAGTGGGACCTTCCCAAGGGCAGGGTTGAGCGCGGCGGGGGGTATGAGGAGACCGCCCTGCGGGAGGTGGTGGAGGAGACCTCCATTGAAAAAGACCTCATAAGGATAGCAAACCCCCTTTGCCACACATGGCACACCACTTCCTACGGCGGCAAAATCTACATCAAAAAGACGGTTTGGTTTGTCATTGAATACGAGGGGAAGGGCGAAAATCTGCGTCCGCAGGTTGAAGAGGGGATAACGGAATGCCGCTGGATTCATCCCGGCAATTTCAAGGCGTACAGGGGGGGGATGCGCCCCCGCATAGACTATGTGACAAACCTGTGGAAAAAGGTGTTTTTTGAAGCAAACTCCCACAGGTTTCCCGTTACGGATTCAAGGGCGCGGGAGGCCGTTTAGCGCGCGCTCTCCGGCAATGGAAACACCGCTGGGCTGGCTTGAAGGCGAACTGTCCCTGATACGGGAGAGGGGGCTTTTCCGCGAACTGACCGCGATTGAGACGGGGCAGACGCCGGAGGTTTTAATCGGCGGCAGGCCTTATGTTCTTCTCGGCTCAAACGGGTATCTGGGGCTTTCCACCCGTCCGGAGGTCAGGCGGGCGGCGTCCCGCGCCCTTGAGAAATACGGCGCGGGCAGCGGCGGCTCGCGCCTTGTAAGCGGAACAACCGACCTTCACGCCGAACTTGAGGAAAGAATCGCCGCATTCAAAAAAACCGAGGCGGCAATAGTGTTCAGTTCGGGATACCTTGCCAACACGACAACCATACAGGCGCTTGCCGGGCCGGGGGATGTTGTTTTCAGCGATGAGTTGAATCACGCCTCAATCATTGACGGCTGCCGGATATCGGGCGCGGAGGTGAGGGTTTTTCCTCATCTGGATTTTGACGCTCTCGCCGCCCTTTCGGCGCAAAGCCCCCCCGGTGTGAAAAAACTTATAGTCACCGACACGGTTTTCAGCATGGACGGCGACCTTGCCGACCTTTCCGCGCTTTGCGGGGTTGCTGAAAAATACGGCTGCGCCCTGATGGTTGACGAGGCGCACGCCACGGGCGTTCTCGGCTCTCGCGGCAGCGGGGCGACCGAGCATTTTGGCGTTGAGAACAGGGTCTCCGTCGCCATGGGGACGCTTTCCAAGGCGGTGGGCTCAAGCGGGGGATACATAGCCGGAAGCCGGGCGCTTGTTGAGTTTCTAAGGAACAGGGCAAGGGGGTTTATCTTTGACACTTCCCCCGCCGCGCCCGCGCTTGCGGCGTCTCTTGCGGCGTTGGAGATAATAGAGGGGGACACGGAGTTGCGCGACCGTTTGTGGAGGAATGTCGGTATGTTCAAAGACGGCCTTGCCGCGATGGGGCTTAATGTTCTGCCCTCGCAATCGGCGATTGTTCCGGTTTTGGTCGGGGAGCCGGATGAGGCGATGAGGTTTGCGTCCGTTCTGCGGGACAACGGCGTTTACACCCCCGCCGTCCGTCCGCCGTCCGTTCCGCCGGGCAAATGCAGAATACGGGCGACAATAATGGCAACCCACACAGAAGCGCACATTGAAAAAGCGTTAAAGGCGTTTGAGAAGGCGAAGGCGGCTTTGCGTTAACGGTTTTACAGAACTGCTCTGCTTTGTGTCTATTGTGTGGTTATAATCTTTTGTTATTGATTAGTTGATTAGCATTCGGGAGGCGGTAAAATTGTATACCCGTTGCAAAAGGAGAGTTGCCAATGGCCAAGACTAAAAATGAGCGTTCCAAAGTAGTGTATGCAGGCCCTCTGACTATGGAGGATGCCAGAGAGTTCAAAAAAATTGCCAAGGAATGGGGTCGCAAGGCTTGCAGGACAAAGGAAACTGCCAGAGCGGAGCTCCGCAAGATGGGCATACTCAGGGCTGACGGCCGCCTGACCAAGAGATACTCCAGATAAATGGACCGGCTGGTATCCAGTTTTATTCTCGGCTACCACGGTTGCGACAAATCCGTTGCTGACCGGCTCGTTAAGGGAACAGAGTCTTTCAAGCCCAGCAATAACGATTACGATTGGCTGGGTTCTGGGATTTACTTTTGGGAGGCAAATCCCCGGAGAGGGCTTGATTTTGCTCGTGAGTTGGAGAGTCGCAGAGAAGGCAATATTAAAACCCCCGCTGTAGTGGGCGCTGTGATTGAACTGGGATTGTGTCTGGACTTGACGTCTAATGCGGGGATTGAGCACTTTGTGGATGCCTATAAGCAAATTGAGGCCATATCCAAGAAAGCGGAAATGCCACGGAACAGTCAGGATTTGTTACAGCGCAAATTGGATTGTGCAGTCATAAAGAAGGTTCATGAAATGCGGGAAGAAGACGGCAAACCCCCTATTAACACTGTTCGCGGGGTTTTTATAGAGGGCAAACCGGTGTTTTGCGGGTCCGGTGTTTATGAAAAAACCCATATTCAGATTGCTGTGCGCGACTTGGATTGTATCAAAGGAGTTTTCCAAGTGCCGCCCCGGTTTCTAACATAGCGGGACGGTTTCAGTGAATTATCTGTTTTAGTTGTTTTTCTCCCCGTAAATCCGCAAAGCCGCATCCAGAATTTTATGTCCGAGTTCGTCTTTTGTCATAAGAGGTAATCTTTCCGGTTTTTCTCTCTCCGTTATGAAAACCGCCCGGTTTGTGTCCGTGCCAAAGCCCGACCCTTCGGACGACACATCGTTTGCCACTATCAGGTCGGCGTTTTTCTTCCTGAGTTTTTCCCGCGAGTTTTTAACCAGCGACTGCGTTTCCACAGAAAAACCAGCGACAACGGCGTTTTTCCCGCGCCTTTTGCCGACCTCTTCAAGTATGTCGGGAGTTCTTTCAAGTCGCAGGCTCATGGTTTTGCCCGTTTTCTTTATCTTTTCCGCCTCCTCGCTCGCGGGCGCGTAGTCCCCGACCGCCGCCGCTTTAACAATGAAGTCCGCCCCCGGCAGGTTTTCCATAACCGCGTCAAACATCTCCTTTGCCGTTTCCACTTCCACAAGCCGCATTCCGGGAAGTTCCATGCCCGCTCCCGCGCCCGAAACCAGAACCACCTCCGCTCCCCTCATCCACGCCGCCCGCGCAACGGCGCGCCCCATCTTTCCGGTTGACGGGTTGGAGATAAAGCGCACGGGGTCTATTCTCTCGCGGGTCGCGCCCGCCGTAACAAGCAGTTTCTTTCCGGCAAGGTCGTCCGGCGCAAACACCTTTTCCACCGCAGCGACTATGTCCCCGGTTTCACTCAGCCGCCCCTTGCCCTCCCATCCGCACGCGAGGTCTCCCTCGGCGGGGCCTACCAGAATGATTCCCGCATCCTGAAGTTTTTCCAGATTGCCGCGCACAATCGGGTTTGAATACATGTTCACATTCATTGCGGGGCACACAATCACCGGGGCGCGGGTGGCAAGCATCACCGCCCCCGGCAGGTTGTCCGCAATGCCGGCGGCCGCCTTTCCGATGAATGATGCGGTTGCCGGAGCCACCACAACCGCGTCCGCCCCGTCCGCAAGGGATATGTGGCCTATTTCAGATTCCCACTCAAGGTCAAACGGGTCGGAGGCGACCCTGTTTCCCGACAGCGTTTGAAGCGTGAGCGGGGAGACAAACTCGCGGGCGTTTTTTGTCATAACGACACGCACCCGCGCGCCGAGACGGATGAACTCCCTTGTAAGTTCGCAGGACTTGTAAGCCGCTATGCCGCCGGTAACGGCCAGAACTATGGTTTTTCCCTCAAACGCTCCCATGCCTACAAGTCCGTTACCGCTCCCTCGGACGCGGACGCGACAAGTTTTGCGTATTTGGCGAGCGCGCCGGTCTTTTCCTTCGGGGCGGGCTCTTTCCACGCGGCGGCCCTGCGCTTCATCTCCGCCTTTGAAACCGGGGTGTTTATTTCCCTTTTTGCCGCGTCTATGACGATTGTGTCGCCGTTTTTTATCAGGGCAATCGGGCCGCCCACGGCGGCTTCCGGCGTTACATGCCCCACCACAAAGCCGTGGCTGCCGCCGGAAAATCTGCCGTCCGTTATAAGTGCCACATCGTCTCCGAGACCCCTTCCCACGACCGCCGCCGTGGGTCCCAGCATTTCCCTCATTCCGGGCCCGCCCTTCGGCCCCTCATACCGCACCACAATCACATTTCCCTTTTTGATTTTGCCCGCGAGTATCGCTTTCATGCACTTTTCCTCGGAGTCAAAAACAACCGCCTTGCCGCTGAACCTGCTTCCCTCCTTGCCCGTTATCTTGGCGACCGCGCCGTCCGGAGCCAGATTTCCGCGCAGTATCACGAGGTGGCCGTCTTTCTTGAGGGGAGTTTTGAGGGGAGCCACGATCTTCTGGCGCGCGGGATATTTTTTCACTCCGCGCAGATTTTCCTTGACCGTCCGCCCCGTTACGGTCAGGCAGTCTCCGTGGAGAAGCCCGCCGTCCAGCATGTTTTTCATCAGCGGAATCAGCCCGCCTATGCGGCAGAAGTCCGCCATCATGTATGTCCCGCTCGGCTTGAGGTCCGCCACGACCGGAGTGCGGCGGCCTATTTTTGTGAAGTCGTCAATGGAGAGTTTCACCTCCGCCGCCTTTGCCATCGCAAGAAGATGAAGCACGCTGTTGGTTGAGCCGCCCAGCGCCGTTACGACCGCTATGGCGTTTTCAAACGCTTTCTTTGTCATTATGTCGCGGGGTTTTATTCCGGCCTTCATCATGCGGACAACCGCCTCTCCGGCAAGCGAGCAGTCGCGGCTTTTATCCCGCGACACGGCGGCCTGAGCGGAACTGTTCGGCATGCTCATTCCCATCGCCTCAATGGCGCACGCCATTGTGTTGGCGGTATACATGCCGCCGCACGAGCCGGGACCCGGTATCGCCGCAGACTCTATTTGCTTTAGTTCGCGGTCTCCAATTTCCCCGCTCGCGTGAGCGCCCACGGCTTCAAAAACGGAAACTATGTCCACGTCCGCGCCCTTGTGACAGCCGGGCATTATCGTCCCGCCGTAAACAAAAACCGCCGGGCGGTTGAGGCGCGCGATTGCCATCATGCAGCCGGGCATGTTTTTGTCGCACCCGCCTATGGCAACCAGCCCGTCAAAACCCTCCGCCGCCGCAACCGTCTCTATTGAGTCCGCTATCACCTCGCGCGAAACAAGGGAGTATCTCATTCCGGGAGTTCCCATTGAAATGCCGTCCGAAACCGTGATGGTGTTGAAAATGACCGCCTTGCCGCCCGACCGGTTCGCCCCGGCGGCGGAATGAACGGCGAGTTTGTCTATGTGCATGTTGCACGGGGTTACCATGCTCCATGTTGAGGCAATTCCCACGACCGGCTTTGAAAAATCGGCGTCTTTGAAGCCGACCGCCCTGAGCATTGCGCGGCTCGGAGCGCGGTCGGGCCCTTCAACGTAAATTGACGAAAACCTTCTTGAATTGCTGTTTTTTGCCATAAAGCGCCTCCTCTCAAGCGCTTTTCATTGTATACGGATGCGAAAAGCAGTCAATCACACGGGTTTTCAGACGCCGGGGTCACCGTGATTCTGGCGAAATTGGAAACGGTGATTTTTTTCCACCGCGTGCCCCGTTTATTCCGTATGCAGAAGGATTTGTTGGTTGACGTTCCCCTGCGGTGAAACCATATCTTGCGCACTTCGGTTTTTCCGCTTTTCTGAAAAACTTCGTAGTCTATCGCGGTGTCAATAACCGCTTCGTCCGCCGCGCCGCAATTTCCCCCTTCCGCCACCGTGAAAAACCTCCATCTGTTTTCCCGGTTTGCCTCTCCCATCGGGACGCAGACGGCGTGGCTTTTTCCCTTTGCTACGGCGAGCATTTTGGTTCTTCTCATCTGAAAAACCACCCGCCGCGCCGCGCTTTCAAATTTGGAGTTTTCCGCATACCGGATGAGAAAGGGAACCGAAACCCCGACCGCCCCCGCCGCGAGCGCGAGCACAAGCAGCATCTCAAAAAGCGAGTATCCGCGCTCTCTTTTCACCGGTTTTCACCGTCCGCATGCCGCCAGTTTCTGATCTTTACCGCCCCGTTTTGCGCCGAATAAACCGCCTCAACAACGGTTGAAAAATTTCCCGCCTTTCCTTCCGCCCTGAGCAGAAAACCGTCCGGCAGGGTTTCCGCCCCCGTTACGCCCGCCACCGAGGTTTCCACTTCGGACACGCAGTCCGCAACGCCGTCTTCCGCCATGCACAGTTCCATTTCCATCTCGGCCTCGGCGAGAATTCTTTCCGTTTCCCGGAGTGATTTGGCGTCTTGCAGCCGGTTGAATAAAATTTTCAAATCCGAAACCGATATAAAGAACGCGGTTGCCGCGACCGCGGATGTTATCGCCACAAAGAGAAGGGACACAATCACCGCAAAACCTTTTTCCCGTTTTTTCATCTAAATGTTTCTGGGGCTGGCAACCGCCGAATAGGTTTTTATTTCCGGCGCGCTCCCGAAGCCGTGAAGGCTCAGGGTCAGTGAAACCTTTACCGCTTCAACGTCTTCCATGTTTTCCGGCATGTCCTGAAAATCACTTTTCCCGCTCTCAAAAAATCCGATTTGGAAATCCTCAACCTTTACCCCGGCGTCAGCCGATGTCAGCGACTGGGTTCTGGAACTGTCGCTGTTGCGAATTTTCAGGACGCCGCCGTCAACGAAAAAAGTTTTTTTCACGGCTTCCGAGCCGTCGTAGGAAACGCTCTCAAATGTTATGCAGTCCGTCCCGTCCTTTTTTGCCAGCAGGGGGTCGCACCCGTTTCCGTCTTTCCGGACGCCCCCGCCCCCGTCAACGAAAACAATAGGCGGCGCGCTCCCTCCAAACCCGCCGGCGCTTCTGATCTCCCGTGAAATTATGGCGAGAATGGAATATGCCGCATGGTCCATCTCGCTTGAGGTTTTCTGCGTCAGGCCGCTCTTTGACTGATGACGCAGGACGAAAAGCCCCGCGGTCGTCAAAACCGCCAGAAGGAAAGAGGCGAAAAGAAATTCCAGCAGGGTGAACCCGCGCGCTTCATCTCTACGGAACATAGATAAACTGCTCGCTCCTGAAAGAGTGTTTTCCGGCGCATGTTATGTATTTTATTTTTACCACGCCGCTTGCGGCTTCGGGAGCGCGGCAAACCCTGCCGGATTTTTCCCCGAAATCCCGGCATTCCGTTCCCGAAAGATTTGAGCACGAAAGCCGGGACGCCCGCGTGTGCCTGAACAATGTTTCAACCGCGTTTGCCGCGCCGGATTTTATAAGAGACCTGAGCCGCCCCCGGTCGGTCTCCATCAGCGACTCAATTTCATTTTGCGCGAGTGAAAACTCTTCGGCGCGGGCGCGGTTTTGAAGGGTGAGCGAGTTAATTTCAAGCGCGGCGGCTATCCCCACCGAGGCGATAAGCATTGCGAAAAGCGCCTCCAGAAGAGTAAATCCTTTTTCGTCAGACTTCATTTACCCTGGAAAATAAATTGTCCCCTTTTTTGACCCGCGCCCCGCTTCCGAGCGCGCCCCACTCAAAGGAGGTTTCTTTCCCGCCGGACCGCCCGATGGTATTTTCAAACCCCAGTTTTTCCCAGAGCCGTCCGGCGGCGGCGGGCATAAAAGGGTGGGAGTGAAGGGCGACAATTCTCAGTATTTCGCAAAGCGTCCACAAAACCCGCGACAGTTTTTCTTTTTCCCCTTTTTTGTGCATCTCCCACGGTTTTGTCTCTTCAACAAATCTGTCCGCCTCGCCTATCAGTTTCCACAGGGAGGCAAGGGCTTTGCCGGGAGCCACGCCGTCCATCGCGGCGGAAAAGTCCCGTGTCATCTCCCCGGCCTGCCGCCGCAGCGGGGCGTCTTCCGCAAGCGCCTCCCCCGGCTCCGGAATCGCGCCGTCAAAATACCGCTCAACCATTCCAAGGGCGCGGCTTGCAAAATTCCCCAGACCGTTTGCCAGGTCGGAATTGATGCGCGCCGCGAGCGCCTTCCGGGAGAAATCCCCGTCGCTTCCGAAGGGGATTTCCCTCATCAGAAAATACCTGAAGGCGTCAACGCCGAACTCGTCCGCAATCTCCGGGGGGCTTACGACATTGCCGAGGGATTTGGACATTTTCTCCCCCTCAACCGTCCACCATCCGTGGGCGAAAACCCTTTCCGGCGGGGCAAGCCCGGCGGACATCAGAAAGGCGGGCCAGTAAACGGCGTGAAATCTCAATATGTCTTTGCCGACCAGATGCAGGCTGGCGGGCCATGTTTTCGCAAATCTTTCGGGGTCGGATTCGTATCCCGCCGCGGTCAGGTAGTTGGAAAGCGCGTCAAACCACACGTACATAACGTGGCGGGGGTGTCCGGGAACGGCAATTCCCCACGAGAAGGTGGTGCGGCTTATGCTCAAGTCCTTCAGACCGGACTCAACAAAACTCCGCACCTCGTTCATCCTCTCTTTCGGCATGACAAAGCCGGGATTTGTTTCGTAGTGTTCAAGCAGCCTGTCCCGGTAGGCGGAAAGGCGGAAGAAAAAGCATTCCTCTTTGATTTTTTCAAGAACGGGGCGTTTTTCGGGCGGCAGTTTGTTTATCTCGTCAAGCCGGGTCGCCGTGATAAAACTCTCCTCGCGCACGTCATACCAGCCCTCATACTCTCCCGGATATATGTCGCCGTTTTCAAAGGCGGCGCTGAAAAGTTTTTGGGCGCATCGCTTGTGCCTTTCCTCGGTGGTGCGGATAAAGTCATCGTTTTCTATGCGCAGCAGGCCCCAGAGAGAGTGAAACCTCTCCACGACCTCATCGGCGAGTTCCAGCGGCGTCCGCCCCGCGCGCGCGGCGGCCTGTTCTATCTTTCTGCCGTGTTCGTCCGTTCCGGTCAGGAAAAAAACATCGTCTCCGCACAGCCGCCGCCAGCGCGCGAGCGCGTCCGCCGCCACGGTTGTGTAGGCGTGCCCGATGTGAGGCAGGTCGTTCACATAGTAAATGGGGGTGGTGATGTAATGTTTCTTCATACCGGCTCAAAAACGGATATGGAACTGCCCGGAACCTATGTAGGAGCGCATGCCGTTCCAGAAGTCAACCCTGTAACCCACCCTGAAGGCAAGATTTCTGTGGTCCGACAGAATCAGTTTTCCGCCGACAAAATAACGTATGTCATCCGCCGTCTGCGGACGCAGCACCGTGTAATCCGCCCCAAGCATGGAGGCGGCCACATTCTCTTCATCCGCCGCCGCAAAGTCGTAGTAAACGCCCGCCTCTATCTCCGGCTGGACGATTGTCCTGAGCCCCGCCTTGAGAGGGTTGAAAGCGGCGTTTATTCTTGCGCCCGCTTCGGCGGAAGTCATGGTTGACCGCCCGAACGAGATATTCATCCCGCCGTTTTCGGAATAACCGTCCGCGCTGACCTGCGACAGGGTGAAGGAGATGTCGGGCTTTATCCTCACGGGCAGGTTGCGCAGGATCTCAAGCCCCGCGGACACGCGCCCGCCGTAAACCAGTATGTCGGTTTTTCCCGTGATGGTTTCACCGAGGGACAGCAGAGCCGAACTCCTTTCGGAATCGTATTCGTGCGTTCCCGCCGCAAGCACCGCCCTCAGAGACAGCCCGCCCGATTCGTAGTTGGAATAAAGGGCTCCGTGGAAGCCGCTGGTTTTTTCGGTCACGCGCTCGCGTCTGGTTTCAAGGAAGGTGGCGGCGCCTGAAATTCCCACTCCCATTTTTGAGTCAAACAGGGCTCTGTAAACCCCCGCCGAGTATCCGCGCGAACCCGTTTTGTAGAGGCCGCCCGAAGAGGTTTTCTCAAACCCGGACGCAAAAACGCGGTGTGTGTCATTCTCCGAGCGCTCATCCCACGGCATAAGCCGGACGGCTTCCACCGCCTTTTCCTCTATGGAATCAAACAAAACCCTCTGCAAGTCAATTATTTCGTAGTTGACCCCCGCGTGCTCGCTCGGAACAAGAGAGCGGACGGCCCCCTCAAGAACCGTGCGGCCGTCCAGCTGGCTCACCACGCCCCCCACATCCGAACCGGTCTCCACGCGCCTGTTCCGGAGCGCGCGGTGCACCGCCACGAGAAGTTCGCGCGAGTTGTCATTTTCAAATCTTTCCTCTATCTCTTCGCGCGCCCCCTCCTCGGAGTCCAGCGCGAGGAGGATATTGTCCGGGCGGACGACAATGTCCGTAAACAGGCCGGGGTCTGAGAAGTTGGCGCTCTCCGTGTTTGCGGTGTCGCCCGTGAACAGGGTGATGGCGGAGTCGTTAATGTGCGAGAATCTGACCACGTCAAAGTCTCCCACCGCAATGGCGGCGTTGGGGCCGGCGTGAATTGCGTCCGCCGTTATCGCGCCGGAGTTGGCGCCGGTCTCCATGCCGCTTGCCGTTTCAATGTTTATGCTGAAGGCGACCGCCCCTTCGTCAATCCGCACGTCTCCGCCGCTTTCAAGGTTCAAGGGACGCTGAACAAACAGAGTTCCCTCTCCGGTTTTGCGCAGGGATTCAAAGTTTCTGTAAAGTTCCGTGTCGCCCACATTTTCCCCGTTAAAGGACATGAACGAATTTGCGCCCACATCAAACAGCATCGTGTCCGTCCCGCCGAGCCCGTCCACATAATCCACATGGTCGCCCTCATCACCGGCAACCTCCCATGTGTTCACCCCGCCTGAAAGAAGGGCGTTCTCAAAATTTGTGTATCGCGCAAGCGCGTTTCCGCCGTGGTCGCCGTCTCCGAAAACAATGGCGTCCTCCCCGGCACGCCCGTTTATTTCAATCAGGCCGTCTTCGCCGCCCGCAACTTCCCACCTGTTGTCCGTGTCCGAAAGGGAGGCGCGTTCAAAGTTTCTGTAAAACCTTTCCGCGCCGACATTCGCCGCGCTGTGATTCCCGTTTCCAAAGGAAAGGGTGTCCGTTCCCCCCCTTGCGTTTATCCACCGCCACCCGTTCATTGCGTTCATGTCCGCCGCCGAGTTCACCGTCCATGTGTCGTCCCCGTTTCCGGTTCCGACCGCGACTTGCTCAAAATTCGCATAGTTGGCGTAATCGCCCGACCCGATGTCGCCGGGCGAGAACGATGAGTCCGAGGCGTTGAAAATGCCGTCTCCTCCGGCGTCGGCAAGCAGGTCTTCCAGTGTGTCCACTCCTCCGAGCGCGTTAATTGAGAGCAGTTCCGTGTCTCCCCCGCTGACAAACCACGCATTGTTTCCCGCAGACATCTCCACGCGCTCAAAGTTTCTGTAAAGGGCATTCGCGCCGATGTTTGCCGCGCTGTGGTTGCCGTCTCCCAGCAGGAGCGTGTCCGAGTCCGAGCCGTCCCCGGCGTCCAGCGCGTCTATGGCTACAAGCCCCCTTTCGTCCGCGGCGTTGGCCGTCCATTCGTTGTTTCCCACCGAAAGCGCGGCGACCTCAAAGTTTCTGTAGAACATGTTCGCGCCGACATTTGCCGCGCTGTGGTTTCCATCGCCGAATATAAGCGTGTCGGGCCCGCCGCGCGCATCCACAAAGTCAACATTGCTGTCTCTCTCCGTGATTGTCCACGAATCCTGTCCGCCCCCCAGTTGCACGCGCTCAAAGTTTCTGTATCTGGCTTCCGCGCCGATGTTCACCGCGCTGTGGTTTCCGCCGAGAACCCTTCCCGCCGGATTGAGTTGCTCAAACCTCAACACATCCGTTCCGGCAAGCGCGTCTATGTAGGAGAGGCCGGAATCAGCCGCGCTGACAGTCCAAACGTCTTCTATTGCGGAGAGGCGCGCCCTCTCAAAGTTTCTGTATCTCTCAAGCACCGACCCGTCGTGACTGCCGTTTCCGAACTCAAGGGTGTCAAACCCGCCGAGCGCGTCAATCTCGTCAATGCCCGAATCGTTCTCGGTGATGGTCCACGTGTTGCTTTCCGTTGAGAGCCCCGCGCGCTCAAAGTTTCTGTAAAACCTGCGCGCGCCGATGTTTGAGGCGTCATGGTTGCCGTCTCCCAGCGAGAGCGTGTCATATCCCTCCCTCGCGTTTATCCATGCCCAGTCTTTGCCGAAGTCATCGTTTGACGCCGTCCACAGGTCATCTCCGTTTGTCGTTCCGACCGCCACCCGCTCAAAGTTTTGGTATTTTGCGTAATCGCCCCCTCCGAGGTCGCTTTCGGAGAAGTCCGAGTCCGAGGCGTTGAAAATGCCGTCCCCCGTGTCCGGCAGCTGGTCTTCCAGAAAGTCGGTTCCGCCCAGCGCGTCTATTTCCGTAAGGTCGATGTCTCCGTCCGTCCTTTCCCATGAGTCGTCAAAACCCGAAAGCCGGGCGTTTTCAAACCCCCTGTAGCGCGCATTATCTCCCGTGTCCGAGGCGGTGCCCCGGCCCTGTGTGAACTCAAGGGTGTCTGTGCCGCCGAGCGCGTCTATGTATTCAAGGTTTTCATCCGTTCCCCGAACCGTCCAGACGTTTGCCGTGTCCGAGAGGCGGACTCTTTCAAAGTGCGCGTATTTGCCCCGTATGTGCACCTGCCCGTAGTTATCGGTGTTGCCGCCCAATACGATGGTGTCCCGGTTTCCGCCCATGGCGTCCACGTGTTCAATCCCGCTGTCTCTGGCGGTAACCGTCCACCAGTCGCCGTTTTCCGCGCCCGAAAGGCGGACGCGCTCAAAGTTTCTGTAAAGCCGGTCGTTGCCGATGTTCCGCGCGTCATGGTTTCCGTTTTCAAAGACGATGGTGTCAGCTCCGTTGAGCGCGTCTATCCACATAAGCCCGCCTTCACCGGCGGTGGCAGACCACACATTGTCTCCGGCGGACAGTTCGGCCCTCTGAAAGTTTCTGTATCTTTTGCCCGTGCCGATATTTGCCGCATCGTGGTCTCCGCTTCCCAGTATGAGGGCGTCCTCTCCTCCGAGCGCGTCTATGTAGGTGAGGTCGGAGTCATTCGCCCCGGCCGCCCAACTGTCGTCCCCGCCTGAAAGGGTGGCGCGCTCAAAGTTTGAGTATCGCGCAAGCGCGCTTCCGTCATGGTTGCCCGCGCCGAAAGCAAGGGTGTCCGTCCCTCCGAGCGCGTCTATTGTTTCAAGCCCGCCTTCGCCTACGGTAACAGACCAGATGTTGTCGCCGCCTGAAAGGGTCGCCCGCTCAAAGTTTCTGTAGAATTCGCCCGCGCCGACATCCGCCGCGCTGTGGTCGCCGTCTCCAAAGGCGAGCGTGTCAACCCCGTTCCTTCCGCTTACCCATTGCCAGTCTTTCGCCGCGTCTGCCGACCGGTCAACCGTCCAGACTTCATTGCCGCTTCCCGTTCCGACCGCCACTTGGTTAAAGTTCTGGTATCGCGTGTAAGCGCCCGTTCCGGGGTCGCTTGAGGAGAAGACTGAGTCCGAGGCGTTGAAAATGCCGTCCCCTCCGGCATCGGCAATCAGGTCTTCCAGCGTGTCCGTTCCGCCGAGCGCGTCTATTTCCGCAAGGCCGGTGTCCCGTCCCGTAACTGTCCACACATTGTTTCCGGCGGACAACTCCGCCCGCTCAAACTGCCTGTATTTCCCGTCCGCGCCGACATTCGCCGCGCTGTGGTCGCCGTTTCCAAATGCAAGCGTGTCTGTTCCCGCCATGGCATTCACATACTCAAGCCTCCCGTCCAACCCCGTAACCGTCCAGATGTTTTCCCCGGCGGAGAGATTTGCAAACTCAAACCCGGCGTATTTCGCCGTCATCTCGTGGTTTCCGTCCCCGAATTCAAGGGTGTCCGCGCCGCCGAGCGCGTCTATTGAGACCAGTCCGTCATCTTCCCCGCCGACCGTCCATGAGTTGTTTCCGGCGGACAGTTCGGCGCGCTCAAAGTTTCTGTAAAACAAGTTGTTGCCGATGTCTTGCGCGTCATGGCTTCCGTTTCCAAAGACAATGGTGTCCGTCCCGCCAAGCGCGTCTATCCACTCAAGCCCGCTTGAGCCTTCGCCCGCAGTAACAGACCACACATTGTTTCCGGCGGACAGTTCGGCGCGCTCAAAGTTCTGGTATTTTCTGCTCATGCCTATTTCCGCTGCGCTGTGGCTTCCGGCTCCGAAGCTGAGAAGGTCCGTCCCGTCAAGCGCGTCTATTTCTTCAAGTCCGGCGTCGCCCGCTCCGGCAAACCACGTGTTGTTCCCCGCGGACAGCTCGGCTCTCTCAAAGTTTCTGTAAAACCTGTTCGCGCCGATTGCCAGAGAGCTGTGGTTTCCGCTTCCCAGCAAAAGCGTGTCCTTTCCCTCTCTGGCGTTTACCCACTGCCATCCTTTCCCTGTGTCATCCGCGGCATTCGCCGTCCATGAGTCAGCCCCGTTTGTTGTTCCAATCGCAACCCGCTCAAAATTCCTGTATTTTGCGTAGTTGCCACTGAAGACTTGATTAGCGGAGAAGTCCGAGTCCGAAGCGTTGAAGATTCCGTCATCCCCGCCGTCCGCTATAAAGTCTTCCAGCGTGTCCGTCCCTCCGAGCGCTTCTATGCGGACAAATGCGTCATCCCCCTCAGTCACAGACCATGCGTCATCCCCGTCCGAGAGGGCGGCGCGTTCAAAATTCGCATACCCCACGCTGTTGTGATGTCCCGTGCCGAAGGCGAGCACATCGTCTCCGCCCATCGCGTCTATAAGCATCAGGTCGGAGTCGTTCGCCCCGGCCGCCCACCTGTCGTTCCCGTCTGAAAGCGTGGCGCGCTCAAAGTTTGAGTATCGCGCAAGCGCGCTTCCGTCATGGTTGCCCGCGCCGAAAGCAAGTGTGTCCGTCCCTCCGAGCGCGTCTATTGTTTCAAGCCCGCCTTCGCCTCCGGTGACAGACCAGATGTTGTCGCCGTCTGAAAGCGTGGCGCGCTCAAAGTTTCTGTAGAATTCCCCCGCGCCGACATTCGCCGCGCTGTGGTCGCCGTCTCCAAAGGCGAGCGTGTCAACCCCGTCCCTTCCGCTTACCCATTGCCAGTTTTTCGCCGTGTCAACCGGCGGGTTAACCGTCCAGACCTCATTGCCGCTTCCGGTTCCGACCGCGACTTGATTAAACCTCGCATAGTTGGCGTAATCGCCCGACCCGATGTCGCCGGGCGAGAAAGATGAGTCCGAGGCGTTGAAAATCCCGTCCCTTTCGCTGTCGGAAAGCAGGTCTTCCAGCGTGTCCGTTCCGCCGCCCGCATTCACACTGTCAAACTGGGCGTCTCCTGCGGTAACAGACCAGATGTCATCCCCGGCGGAAAGGTTTGCAAACTCAAAGTTTCTGTATCTTCCGCTGTTGTGGTGTCCCGTGCCGAAGGTCAGCGTGTCCGTTCCGCCGAGCGCGTCTATCTCCGCAAGGCCCGCGTCTCCGTCCGTGAACTCCCATGAGTTGTCTCCGTCCGACAACTCCGCCCTTTCAAAGTTTCTGTATTTCCCCTCCGCGCCGATGTTTGCCGCATTGTGGCCGCCGTCTCCCAGAGAGAGGGTGTCCGTTCCGCCGAGCGCGTCTATAATCTCAAGTTCGTCATCCTCCGCGCCGGCAGACCATGCGCCATCCCCGTCCGATAGTTCCGCCCTTTCAAAATTTCTGTAGAACCGGGCCGCGCCGGCATTTGCCGCGCTGTGGTTTCCGTCTCCAAAGGCGAGGGTGTCCGTCCCGCCCCTTGCGTTAATCCACCGCCACCCTTTCGCCGTGTCGTCCGCGGAGTTTACCGTCCATGTGTCGCTCCCGTCGGATGTTCCGACCGCCACCCGCTCAAAGTTCAGGTATTTCCGGTAATCGCCCGTTCCGGGGTCGCCGCTTGAGAAGTCCGAGTCCGAGGCGTTGAAAATGCCGTCTCTCCCGATGTCGGCGAGCCCGTCTTCCAGTGTGTCGCTTCCGCCGCCGGCATCTATTGACTGAAGCGCCGCATCATCGTCCGTGATTGTCCAGATGTCGGCGCTTGCCGACAGGTTTGCGCTCTCAAAGTTTCTGTATTTTCTTTCCGCGCCGATGTCTGCCGCGTTGTGGCTTCCCCCTCCCAGCGCGAGGGTGTCCGTTCCGCCGAGCGCGTCAATGATTTCAAGTTCATCATCTCCCGCGCCGACAGACCACGAGTTGTTTCCCGCAGACAGTTCCGCGCTCTCAAAGTTTCTATATTTTCCGCCAATCCCCGCGCCCGCCGCGCTGTGTCCGCCGTCTCCCAAAACAAGGGTGTCCGTTCCGGCAAGGGCGTCTATCGCCGTAAGGCCGGTGTCTCCGCCCGTAATTGTCCACGTATTGCTTCCGGCGGACAGTTCGGCGTTTTCAAAGTTCCTGTACAGTCTGTTCGCGCCGATGTCCGCCGCGTTGTGGCCGCCGTCTCCGAGAACAAGGGTGTCCGTTCCGCCGAGCGCGTTTATCGCCACAAGACCTTTGTCCACCTCCGTGGCGGTCCAGACATTGTCTCCGGCGGAAAGGTTTGCGAACTCAAAGCCCCTGTATTTTCTGGTCATTGTGTGATTTCCGTCTCCGAAGACAACCGTGTCCGTTCCAGCGAGCGCTTCTATGCGCTCAAGGTCGGCGTCTCCGTCCGTAACCGTCCAGATGTTGCCGCCCGCCGAAAGCAGGGCGCGCTCAAAGTTTCTGTAGAATCTGTTCGCGCCGATGTCCGAGGCGTCATGGTCGCCGTCTCCGAGATTGAGCGTGTCAAAACCGTCCCTTCCGCTTATCCACTCCCAAGTCTTGGTTGTGTCCGCCGCGCCCGCCGTCCATGTGTCGCTCCCGTCAGATGTTCCGACCGCAACCTGCTCAAAGTTCTGGTATTTTGCCGTGATGTCGCCCGCCGAAAAGTTAGAGTCCGAGGCGTTGAATACGCCGTCATCCCCGGCGTCCGCTATCATGCCCTCCAGCGTATCGGCGGTTCCGCCGCCCGCGTCTATCGCCGTGAGTTCATCGTCGTTTTCCGTAACAGACCATGAGTCATCCCCGTCCGACAGCGAGGCGCGCTCAAAGTTTCTGTACAGCCTCGCGCCGCCGATTTCCCTTGCGCTTCTTGCGGCCGCGTTTTCAAAGGCGAGCGTGTCGCCGCCGCCGTCCAGCGCGTCTATGTATTCAAAATCGGCGTCCCCGTCCGTTACCGTCCATGTATTGTCGTTGTCCGACAGCCGGGCGCGCTCAAAGTTTCTGTAACCCTCCGAGTTGTGGTTGCCGTCTCCGAACACAAGCAGGTCGGTTCCGGCAAGCGCGTCTATCTCCCGAAGCCCCGCATCTCCGTCCGTGAATTCCCACTCGTCATCGCCGTCGGAGAGGGTGGCGCGCTCAAAGCCCCTGTATCGTCTGTTTGCGCCGATGTCCGCCGCATTCCCGCTCACGTTTCCGAGAGCAACGGTGTCCGCTCCGCCCAGCGCGTCTATCCACTGAAGAGACGTGTCCGCGTCCGTTGCCGTCCACACATTGTTTCCGGCGGAAAGGTTTGCAAACTCAAAGTTTCTGTATTGCCTGTTCGCGCCGATGTCCGAGGCGTCATGGTCGCCGTCTCCGAGTATGAGGCCGTCCGTGCCGCTGAATGCGTCTATCCGTTCAAGGGCAAGGTCCTGCACGCTGATTGTCCACGCGTCATCTCCGACGGAAAGCATCACCCTCTCAAAGTTGCGAAACCGCCCGCCGGGTCTTATCCGGCTCGCGTTGTAAGAGCCGTTTGTTGTCAGAATTACGGTGTCCGTGCCGCCGCCGAAGTCCGCAAAAACTCCCTCCTCAAAAACATCAAGGTTGTCAATGACGAGTTCGTCCGCCGCATTTCCGGTCTGAATCAGGTTTTCCGTAACCGGAATGTCCGGCCTTACGACAACGGCTTCCGCCTCCGGGCACAGCAAGAACAGGGCGGCGGCAAACGCCGCGAGCCGATGGAAAAATTTTGTTGTGAATGCCTGCAAGAAGAAGATGGAAAAACCCTTCCGTATTTCGGGCAATTCTACACCTCAACAACTTTGAAAACAAATGTTTCAAGCGCCAGACGGCAGTTGAGGTTTCCCCGCCTGACACCGGCAACGGCCTCTTCCAGAGCGAATGCCTTGGACGCTATGGATGCGGCGCTTCTCCCGTCCGCAAAATCCTTTGAAGCGCCCTCCAGTTCGCCATACGCTGCCTCTCCCGTTCCGGCGCCCGCCCGAAGCAGATCCCGTATCCACAGGGAGGCCCAGTCCGCAAATTTTTCCGCCTCGGCCCTTTGCCCCGCGGTTGTTTTTTCTTTGCCGACAACTTTCTCCACAAGGGAAAAGACCCCGGCGGGGTCTTCGGGGCCGAGGCGGGCGAGCGCGCCGATGGTTTCAAGCATTGCGCCCGCCTCGCCGGGCGTTATCCCAAGGGCTTTTCCGGGGCTTCCGCCCGCCACGGCGACCGCAAGCGCGGCCTCCCGCTCCGAAAGTTCCCCCTTCTCAAGCAGTTTCTCCCGCGCCACCCTTCCGTCCAAGCCGCCAAAAGACACCGTCTGGCATCGGGAGCGTATGGTGGGCAGTATGAGAGAGGGCAGGTGGGTTATCAGGATGATAACCGAGTAGGCGGGCGGCTCTTCAAGCGTTTTCAGAAATGCGTTCTGGGCGCTTGAGTTCATCCTTTCCGCGCCGTCAACGATGAAGATTTTGTGTTTTGATTCAAACGGCTTGAGAAAAACCCTCCGCTCTATTTCCCCGCGCGTGTTGTCAACCGTTATGACACTGCTGCCGGGGTATTCAAACACCGAAACATCCGGGTGTACCCCTCTGCCGATTCTGTCGCATGCGGGGCAGTCGCACAGGTCATCCGCTCCGCCCCGTTCACAGTTCAGTTTTTTGGCAAACTCAATCGCGGTGAGTTTCTTTCCCACCCCGTCCGGCCCGCTGAACAGATAGGCGTGGGCGGTTTTGCCGTCCCGCAATGCGCGGCTGAGAGTCTGCTTTGCCGCCGTGTGTCCGTCTATGGAGTCAAACATCCGCCCGCTCAAACGCCGCCACCACTTTGCCGTGCGTCTCCCGTTCCTCTCCGCGCGCGTCTATGACTTTAATTCTGCGCGGCTGTTTTTCCGCCTCCGCGATGAAGCCCTCCCTGATGCGGTCGTAAAATTCTCCGGCTTCCCTGTCCATTCTGTCCGCCCCTTCCCCGCGCCGGTTTTCAAGCCGCCGCAGGCAGACTTCAACGGGAGCGTCAAGGAAGAAGGTTATCGCGGGCTCAACGCCGAGGGCGGAACGCCGCGCGGCGGCGGCGGCAAAATCTATGTCTATCCCGCGCCCGTAGCCCTGATAGGCCACGGTGGAGTCAAAAAATCTGTCCGAGATAACGGTTTTGCCCTGCTCCAGCGCGGGGCGGATGACCGTTTCAACATGGTGAACCCTGTCGGCGCAGAACAGAAAAAGTTCGGCCAGCGGGTCTATGTTTTTCATCCGTTCAAGCAGGATGGTTTTTCTTATGGCGCGGCCTATGTCCCCGCCGTCTCCGGGCTCGTGGGTGAGCGCCGTCTCCGCGCCCTTTGCCGAAAGGTGGTCGCGGAAGAGCGCCGCCTGAGTGGATTTTCCGCAACCGTCTATTCCCTCAAAAGTTACAAGCATGACCGTGTCCGCCGGTAATGATACTTGAGCGGCGGTTCTTGACAATTACCGCGTGTAATATGACACTATCAGGCCTGTCGGCTTGCGTCGGCCGCGCGGAGGCCCGTAGTGGCGTTTGAGTGCTCAGAAACAGAACTGTTTGACCGTTCACGTCTTGAGGAGATGGCGCGTGTCGCGGGGATAGCGCCCCCGACCGCGCCGCCAAGCCCTGAGGTTGCGCGCATATGCGAAGGCGCGGTCTCCGGGGGCGGCGTTTCTCCCGATGACGCCCTTTTTCTTGCGGAGGTCTCCGGAGACGGAGTTCCGGCGCTCTTGAGCGCCGCCTCTTTTCTTGCCGTCCGCTCTCACGGAAAGCGGCTCACCTATTCCAAAAATGTGTTTGTGCCGCTGACGCGCCTGTGCAGAAACCACTGCGGATACTGCACTTTCAAGATTGAGCCCGGAGAGGCGGAGTTGCTTGTTCCGCCCGGAGAGGTGGACGAGATAGCCCGCAAAGGGGCGGAACTCGGATGCACCGAGCTGCTTTTTGTTCTCGGCGACAAGCCGGAGGCGGTTTACGGGCAATACAGGGATATGCTCTCCGGACTGGGCTGTTCAACAACCGCGGAGTATCTTGCGGAGGTGTGCGAATCGGCGATTGAGCGCGGCATATTTCCCCACTCAAATCTCGGCCTTGCGACCGAAGACGAGTTGCGCCGCCTCCGGCGCAGCAATCCGAGCATGGGGCTTATGCTTGAAAACATCAGCCCGCGCCTGCTGAAGAAGGGCGAGGCGCACCACCGTTGCGCGGACAAAGTTCCCAAACTGAGAATGGAGACTATGGAAACCGCGGGCAGGCTGAGAATTCCGTGGACGAGCGGCATACTTGTCGGCATCGGGGAGACCGTGCGGGAGAGGGTGGACTCTCTTTTCGCCCTCAGAGACATGGCGGAGCGGCACGGCCATATTCAGGAGATAATAGTTCAGAATTTCAGCCCCAAAGACGGCATAGCGATGGAGCAGTTTCCGCCGCCGTCTTTTCTTGAGATGCTGAAAACGGTCGCCGTGGCGCGCCTTGTTATGGGTGGCGAAATGAATCTTCAAATTCCGCCCAACCTCAACGGGGAGACCTATTCAAAATTCATACCCGCCGGAATAAACGACCTGGGCGGGGTGTCTCCGCTCACCATTGACTATGTAAACCCCGAAGCGCCGTGGCCCGCCCTTGAGGAGATGAAAAAACAGGTAGGCGCGCTGGGGTTTGATCTCAGGGAGCGTCTTCCGGTTTATCCCGAATACATCACGGACGAGTTTATAGACCCGGCGGTTCTTGAGATGGTCAGGGCGCGAGCCGATGCCGGGGGTCTTGTGCCGGAGGCGAATTCCTGAGGGCGGTTGTCATGGCGGAAAACCTGAAAGTGAAGGAACTGGCGGGGATGGTCAACGAGAGGAGGCCGGACGGGGTGTCCGCATGCCTCGGACGCGCAAATCCCGAACTTGCGGCAATCGTTGCAAAGGCCCTTGAGGGCAAAGAGATAACCGTGCCGGAGGCCGACATACTGTTTGCCGCCGGGTCTCCCGAAGACATTGCCGCGCTGGCAATCGCCGCCGACCATGTGAGAAAAGAGGATGTGGGCGATGTCGTAACCTATGTTGTCAACAGGAACATAAACTTCACCAATATCTGTGATGTTTATTGCGGTTTCTGCAATTTTATGGCTCCCGAAGGCGATGAAAAAGCCTACTTTCTCTCCATGGAGGAGATAGCGGACAAGACAAAAGAGGCGTGGGAAATCGGGGCGACCGAGGTGTGCATGCAGGGCGGCATGCATCCCCGCATAAACGGCGACTACTATGTTGACCTTATAAAAAATGTGAAGAAAGCCGTCCCCGGAATGCACACTCACGCCTTCTCTCCCTATGAGGTGTGGTATGGGGCGAATACTCTCGGCATTGAGGAGACTGATTTTATCAACATGCTCAAAGACGCCGGGCATGACACTTTTCCCGGCACGGCGGCGGAGGTGCTTGTTGAGGATGTGAGAAAGAAGATTGCGCCGCGCAAGATTCCCACCGAGGTCTGGATAAGGGTGGTGGAGAAGATTCACAACGCCGGAATGAGGACCACCTCAACCATCATGTACGGGCATCTTGACGAGCCGAAGCACTGGTCAATCCACCTGAATGTTCTGCGCGACATACAGAAGCGCACGGGCGGTTTTACGGAGTTTGTGCCGCTCCGTTTCATTCCGTGGGAGACGCGCATTTACAAAAATTCCAAGGGCAAGGTTCACGAGGGCCCCACGGACATTCACCAACTCAAGATGTATGCGGTTTCGCGGCTTTTTCTGCGCGGGTGGATAGACAACATTCAGGTGTCGTGGGTAAAGCAGGGGCCGGAGTTTGCCCAGTTTTCGCTGACCGCCGGGGCGAATGATTTCGGCGGAACGCTTATGGAGGAGCAGATCTCCCGCCATGCGGGGGCGAGTTACGGGCAGTATTTCCCGCCCGAAGAGTTTCGCCGCCTGACAAGGGAGATAGGCAGGATTCCCGCCGAGCGCAACACGGTTTACGGGATTCTGAAACGGTTTGACGGGGAAACGGAGACGGTTCAGGGCAATGGGGCGCAAGATGCCGGTTAGGTTTCCCTCGTAATTCCAAGCGAAAACATTCAACTGTTTTGTCTGTTTTTTGATTGACATTTTGCCGTTTTGGTATAGCCAAGTATTGACATATACGGCGTAATGCTAATATATTGATATACTATGAGTGTTAAGGAGACCATCAAGAGGCAGTATCAGGGGATTGTGGACGGCGCGGCTTTGCGGTTTTCCGGTGTCCGGACGCCGCCGGAGGGTTGGGTTGCCACTGTGCGGAAATCTCTGGGCATGTCCGGAGCACAGCTTGCCCGTCGTTTGGGTGTAACCCGTGCCGCCGTTTCCCAGACGGAAAGGAACGAGGCGGAGGGCGGCGTTACCATCAGGCACATGCAAACCGTTGCCGGGGCGTTGAATTGCCGTTTTGTTTACGCCATTGTTCCCGAAGAAGGCGGCATCAAAGATGTAATTCTTGCTCAGGCCGGGCGCAGGGCGGCCGGGATAGTTCGTAACGCCGGGGGGCAGATGGCGCTGGAAGAGCAGTCTCTTTCCGATGAGAAGAACAAAGAGGAGATCGCGCGTTTGCGCGATGATTTGGCGCATTACATGCCTTCCGATTTATGGGAGGAGAAATGATTGACGGCGATGCCCCGGAGGGCGCAACGCCTCTTGACCCCGATGAATGTGAGGGGCTTAAGCACAAACACATTACGACGCGCGGCGAACTGAATGAGTTGGAGCAAGCCAATGTTCAGAGCGGTCTGCGGTGGGTTTCAAGGAGTCGCCGGAGGGATATTTTGAGTGATGACTTTTTGCGCGGTCTGCATAAACGCCTGTTTGGAGATGTCTGGAACTGGGCGGGAACTTATCGCCGGACGGAAAAGAACATCGGCGTTGACCCTCTGCGTATTGGCGTTGAAATGCGAAAGTTGATTGATGATGCGCGGTATTGGGTTCAGCGCGGAACTTTCCCGCCGCTTGAAGCCGCCGCGCGGTTTCATCACCGCTTAACGCAGATACATCCGTTCCCCAATGGCAACGGGCGTCATGCGCGGATTGCGACAGACCTCTATCTGGAGCGTCATTTCGGGCATGACCCGATTGCGTGGATGCCCGGTTTTGATTTTCAGGCGGACAATGAACGCCGCAAGTCTTACATTGCGGCGCTTCGTGCGGCTGACGGCGGAGATTACGGGTTGCTTTTACGATTTGTAGGCGGAAAGGAGTGAGTGTTGCCGTCCGCTATTGTTTTGCAAGGATGACAGGAAAAGGCAGGTATAATGAAAAAAGTCAGAAATGACGGGAGGAGAGAACAGGGAATGCCAATCAGAAACCGGATAAAGATAGGCGACTTCATGCGCGGGGTGGAGCGCAGAAACCCCGGAGAGACGGAATTTCATCAGGCGGCAAGAGAAGTCGCGGAGTCTCTCGTTCCGTTCATCAAAAAGAACCCCGACTATACAAGAAACCAAATCCTTGAGCGGCTCACCGAGCCCGACAGGATAGTGTCTTTCCGCGTCTGCTGGGAGGATGACGACGGCAATGTCCGCACCAACAGGGGCTACAGGGTTCAGTTCAACAACGCCATAGGCCCCTACAAGGGCGGCCTGAGATTTCACCCGTCGGTAACGCTCAGCATAATGAAGTTTCTGGGCTTTGAGCAGATATTCAAAAACAGCCTGACCGGCCTTCCCATGGGCGGCGGCAAGGGCGGAAGCGATTTCAACCCGCGCGGAAAATCCGAGCGCGAGGTTATGCGTTTCTGTCAGGCGTTTATGACCGAACTTGCCCGCCATGTGGGCGAGGATGTTGACGTTCCCGCGGGCGACATCGGGGTCGGCGCGCGTGAAATCGGCTATATGTTCGGCCAGCACAGGCGTGTTCAGGGCAGGTTCACGGGCGTTCTGACCGGAAAGGGAATATCTTTCGGCGGCAGCCTCATACGCCCCGAAGCCACCGGATACGGCAGCGTTTACTTCATCCGGGAAGTTCTCGGCGCGGCGGCGGACGATATGGCGGGCAAGATATGCGTGGTCTCCGGGTCGGGAAATGTGGCTCAATACACGGTTGAAAAACTGACCCAACTGGGCGGCAGGGCGGTAACCATGTCGGACTCAGACGGGTTCGTCCACGACCCGGACGGGATAACCCCTGAAAAACTGGCTTGGATAATGGATTTGAAAAACAACCGGCGCGGGCGCATGAGTGAATACGCGAAGCATTTCAAATGCAAGTTTTACAAGGGCAAAAAGCCGTGGGGCGTCCGGTGTGATGTGGCGTTTCCCTCCGCGACCCAGAATGAACTTAACGGCGCGGACGCGAAAATGCTTGTGAAAAACGGCGTGAAGGCGGTGGGGGAGGGTGCCAATATGCCGTGCGACCTTGATGCGGTTCATGTGTTCGGGGATGCCGGGGTTGCGCTTGCCCCCGCCAAGGCGTGCAACGCCGGAGGCGTGGGGGTTTCGGGGCTTGAGATGACCCAGAACAGTATGAAGCTCAGATGGACCCGCGAGGAGGTTGAGGAGAAGTTGCGGGATATTATGGTGGACATTCACGAGCAGTGTGTTGAGTTCGGAAAGAAGGGCAGAAAGATTGACTATGTGGCGGGCGCGAATATAGCGGGTTTCAAAAGGGTGGCGGATGCGATGGTGGCGCAGGGGGTAGTGTGATTTACAAGATTGTTTTGAGGAAGTCGGATGAGGGATACAGCGTTTCCTGCCCGGCTTTGAAGGGATGCCATTCGCAAGGCGGGACAAGAGAGGAAGCGCTTGAGAACATAGCCGATGCGATTCGGGAGTATCTTGCTTTTTTGAAAGGTCGGCGCTTGGTTGACACTGTAAATAGGAGCGGGTTACAGTAAATCCGTCAAAGGAAAGGAGGGAATGATGAGTTCACAATCTCAATATACTGCAATCATAAGGCGTGACGGCAAGTGGTGGATTGGGTGGATTGGGGAAGTTAGCGGTGTTACCTGTCAGGAATCTACCAGAGAGGAACTTCTGGAGACATTGAAGATTACTTTGCGCGAAGTGCTGGAAATTCACCGTTCAAACGCTATAAAGTCCGCCGGTAAGGAATACGAAGAAGTTCCCATAACGTTATGAAACGAAGGGACTTAATCCGCTATCTTGAGTCCCATGGTTGCGAATTTGTAAGGGAAGGAAAGCGGCATTCTTGGTGGTTCAATCCTTCCAGCGGTAAACATGCGGCCATTCCGCGCCATCGGGAAATTGGCAGGTATCTCGCACGGGAAATCTGTAGCCAGCTTGGCATTCAAGAATTGACAAAACACACTTTTCACGAAGTGGTCGGCGAATATTTATCCGATTGATTGTTGCAATGCGTCAGGTTCACAGCCTTTCGCCGGTTAAACTCTTCCCTAACAATGCCTCTCTCAACCGAACTTGCAAAAACCCTTGCCTCCCGCACTTCCGCCGAAGTCCGCTTTCGCAAAATAGACAGAATCCTCTACGCCACGGACGCAAGCAACTACCGCGTTGAACCGCTCGGCGTTGTCCTTCCCCGCACGGCGGAGGATGTGGCGGAAACCGTCAGGATCGCGGGCGAATTCGGCGTCTCCGTTCTTCCGCGCGGCGGGGGGACGGGGCTGGCCGGGCAGTGCCTCGGAGACGGAATAGCGGTTGACATGTCCAAGTATATGGACGGCGTTTCCGCCATTGACGCCGAAAACAAGACCGCCACAGTGCAGCCGGGCGTTACCATCGGGCGGCTGAACGCTCTGGCGGGAGAAAAAGGGCTGATGTTCGGGCCCGACCCCGCAAGCGCAAAAGTTGCCACCGCAGGCGGCGTGGTGGCGAGCAACGGAACGGGCGCGCACTCCATACTTTACGGAATGGCGGGCGACAACCTGCTGTCCGCAAAGGCGGTTATAGCCACGGGCGATGAGGTTTCCCTGTCCGCTTCGGGATGCTCCGATGCGCGGCTTTCAAAAGCGCTTGAGGATTTCAGAGGCGCAAACCGCGCCCTTGTTGAGCGCGATTTCCCGCGCCACTGGCGGCGGGCTTCCGGCTACTCGCTGGACTGTCTACTTGACGACAATTTCAACCCGGCAAAACTGCTTGCCTCGTCCGAGGGAACACTCGCCCTGACTACCGAACTGACGCTCAAACTTGTTGACACACCCGCCCGCACGGCGCTCTGCGTCTTGCAGTTTGACGACCTTTTCCGCGCAATTGAAAGCGTCCCCCTTATTCTCCGGCGCGAGCCGTCCGCGGTTGAACTCATAGACGGAATGCTCATCGGACTCACGAGAAAACACGGCGGATACTCAAGGATGCTGTCTTTTGTGAAAGGAGAGCCGGAAGCCGTTCTGGCGGTTGAGTTCTTCGGCGAAACGGATGAGGACTGCCGCAAAAAGGCGGAGGGATTTGCCGGTTTTCTCACCCGTGAAGGCGTCCGGTGCGAAAAGGGATTTGCCCTCTCACAAAGAGAGCAGACTATGGTCTGGGGCGTGAGGACGGCGGGTCTGGGGCTTCTGATGAGTTCCCGCTCAGGCGCAAAGCCGATTCCGTGCATTGAAGACGTGTCAGTTCCGGTCTTCTCCCTTGCCGCCTATGTGAAAGACATATCGGAGGTGTTTTCGTCCATGGGGCTCACCGCCGGCTACTACGCCCACGCAAGCGCGGGCTGCCTGCACATACGCCCGCTGATAGACCTTTCAACCCGCGAAGGGGCAACGCTTATGGATGAGGTGTCGGACGCCGCGCTGGGGCTTGCCCTGAAACACGGAGGGGTGATGAGCGGCGAGCACGGGGACGGGCTTCAGAGGAGTCGCCTCAACGAGCGGCTTTTCGGCGCGGACATTTACGGGGCGATGAAGGACTTGAAACACATCTTTGACCCGGCGGGCGCGCTGAATCCGGGCAAGGTTGTAAGCGCGCGGCGCAACCCCGGCGCGACCCTCAGGGCGGCGGGCGCGGACTCCTCGCGCCTTGCGCCCGTTCTGGACTGGAGCGCGTCCGGGGGCCTCGCGCCGGAGGTTGCCGCATGCAACGGTCAGGGGCTTTGCAGAAAAACGGGGGACGGGGCGATGTGCCCGTCTTTTATGGCGACCCGCGATGAGGCGCACACAACACGGGCGCGCGCAAACCTGCTGCGAGCCGTTCTTCACGGCGAGGTCGGCCATGATTTCATCTTCTCCGCAGAGGCGGAGGAGGTTTTCGGCCTGTGCGTGGGCTGCAAGGCGTGCAAAACCGAATGCCCGTCTTCGGTTGACGTGGCAAAGATGAAAACGGAGTTTCTGGCGCAGAGGGGAAAACGCGCGGGTTTTTCGCTCACGGACAAAATGTTTGCCCGCGCCCATGCGGTTTCGTCCGTTCTCTCCCGCGCTCCGGCGGCGGCAAACCTGCTTGCGGACGCCGCCGCCGGAGCGGGGCTGACGGGTCTGCTCGGCATCGCCCCGCAGAGGCGGTTTCCCGCTCTGGCTCGCCGGAGGTTCAGCGACTGGTTTTCCGCGCGCGGCGTCTCCGCCCCGGCGGGCGCAAAGGCGGTTTATTTTCACGACACATGGGCGGAGTTTTACAACCCCGGAGCGGGGCGCGGCGCGGTTGAAATCCTTGAGGCTCTCGGTTTTGAGGTGGCGGTTGAAGAGCGCAGGGTCTGCTGCGGCAGGCCGATGATGAGCCGGGGAATGGTCGCGGAGGCGCGCGCAAATGCGGAAATCAACGTTTCGGTTCTCGCCCCCTACGCCGAGCGGGGCATACCGATAATCGGGACCGAGCCCAGCTGCGTTTCAATGTTCACGGACGACTATGCCGACCTGCTTCCCCAAAGCGGCGGGAGGGAGGCCGTGGGGCGGATGTTTTTCACGCTTGAGGAGTTTGTAAAACCCCGCGCCGAATCGCTTTCGGCAAAACTGGACATCCCCGCCGGAAGGGTCATCGCCCACACCCATTGCCACGGCAGGGCGGCGGGCTCGTCTCTCGGCGAGACGCTGGACGCGCTGGGGTTTGACTCCTCGGACACCGGGGCGGGCTGCTGCGGAATGGCGGGCGGGTTCGGTTATGAGAAAAAGTATTACGACGTGTCGGAGAAGATGGCTTCGGACAGGCTTGTTCCCTCCATAGAGAAAGCCGGGCGGGGCGCGCGCGTGTGCGCAACGGGGGTTTCATGCATGGAGCAGATACGCCACTTTTCCGGCGCCGAGCCCGTCCACTTCGCCCGCCTTGTCGCGGACTGCATCAGGCGTTAGCCGGTGGCAAACGCGAAAAGGGCGCTCAGAATCACGAGTACCGCGAAGATGCCCATCATGTAATACGGGTAGTTGGGGTTGTGCCCCTTCTTGATGTTCGGAACGCGCGGCTGCCCCCAAATCACCTTTTTTTCCTCTTTCGCCGTTTTTTCCTCTTCCGTCATGTCAGTCTCCCTGCTTTTCCGACTCCTTCGGGTAAGAGCCGAAAGCGTATTGCCTCGCTATTTCAAGCATTGATTTCAGCATCTCAAGCAGCCTCGCCTGCAAGTGCTTGTTTGAAATAACGCCGTAGTAGTTTCCTTTTCTGTCCTCAATCACGAGGTGGGAAATGTCGTGCCGCTCAAACAACTCAAGGCACTCCGTAAAACTGTGCCGCAGGTTGACCTTCACGACATCCGGCGTCATTATCTCGCGCACTTTTGTCTTTTCCGGGTCCATGCCCTTTGCCACCACCTTGGTTGACACATCGTAATGGCTGACAATCCCCACAAGTTTGCCGTCTTCAAGAACCCCGGTCGCCCGCAGTTTCAACCTTTTGAGCGCCTCGGACGCCTCCCTTGCGGTGTCATCCGCGCCGACCGAGTAAATGGCTTCCCGGTCTTCTATCATGTCGCGGACGACAATTTTTCCCAGGTCTTTCTCGTTCATCGCTTCAATTGTATTACAGGCGCGCCCGCCGCGCAATTGTCGGCGCGATTTAACGGAGGCGGCGCGGTGTGTTATTATGTTCAGCCATCGCGCAAAGGAGGGAAAAAATGGCTGAATACAAACACCCGGAGGTTCTTGTTTCAACGCAGTGGGTTGAAGACCACAAAGATGACAAGGACGTTATTGTGGTTGAGTCCGATGAGGATGTGCTTCTTTACGAGGTGGGGCACATTGCGGGAGCAATCAAACTTGACTGGCAGATAGAGTTGCAGGACCAGCTCGTGAGAGACTATCTGGCGGCTGAAAACTTTGAGAGGCTGATGTCCGAAAAGGGCATCTCCAATGATTCAAAGGTGGTTTTCTACGGCGACAAAAGCAACTGGTGGGCGTGCTACGCGTTCTGGACTTTCAAGGTAATGGGGCATGAGAACTGCCTCATAATGGACGGCGGAAGGCAGAAGTGGGTTGACGAGGGCAGGCCGCTTGTGCGGGATGTGCCGCAGCTTCCAGAGACGAAATACAAGGTCGGCAAAATTGACGAGAG
The DNA here is from genome assembly GCA_026708565.1 of Candidatus Dadabacteria bacterium. NCBI lineage: Bacteria > Pseudomonadati > Thermodesulfobacteriota > Candidatus Dadabacteria > Candidatus Dadabacteria bacterium. The sequence continues at coordinate 10,209 of JAPOUR010000003.1, read as the reverse complement.
CATAAGGGCGTTCCGCGATGAGGTCTTGGACCACATGAAAGCGGGCGGCGCTCTGGTTGACGTGCGCTCGCCGCAGGAGTTCACGGGCGAACTTACGCACATGGAGGCGTATCCGCAGGAGGGCTGCCTCAGGGGCGGGCACATACCCGGCGCGAGCAGCGTTCCGTGGGCGCGCGCGGCGAATGAAGACGGCACTTTCAAATCGGCGGACGAACTTGCCGCCATATACGGCGGCGAGCAGAAACTGAGCCCGGACGGCGAAGTTGTGGTTTATTGCAGGATCGGGGAGAGGTCTTCGCACACATGGTTTGTTCTGACCTACCTTCTCGGTTACACGAACGTCAAAAACTATGACGGCTCGTGGACGGAGTGGGGCAACCTTGTGCGCGCCCCCATAGAAAGATGACATGGGCGACTTGGCCGGAATAATCCGGCAGTTCAGGGATTCAGACCTTCAGACCACGCTTGAGATGCTGGTTGACTACTCGGACAGTCTTCCGCCTCTCCCGGACAGGTATGTCCCGCTCCTTGAGAGTTCGGACGCCAGAGTTCCCGAATGCGAGACGCCCGTTTTTCTGTGGGTTGAGGTTGACGGCGGCAGGGTCGGCATATTTGCCCAGGTGCCGGAGGAGTCTCCCACGGTGAGGGGTTTTGTCTCCATTTTGATTGACGCTTTCACGGGCGCGTCCCCGCTTGAGGTGGAGGAGGCTCCGGCGGACATACTGCACCGCCTCGGCCTTGACAAAAAAATAGGCACAAGGCGCATGTACGGGCTTGGGGCTGTTTATGCGAGGATAAGGCGCGAGGTGCGCGACAAAGCCGAAGCCTCCGAATTAAAGCAATGATACACCGGGAACTTATGGACATGCTCATAGACCACTACGAGCATCCGAGAAATTTCGGCTCTCTGGAAGACGCCGACATAGTGCGCGGCGGCGGCCATCCGGGCTGCGGAGACACCATAACCGTCTATGTGAAACTCGGCGGCGGCGCGGTGGAAACGTTCAAATTTGAGGGCAAGGGCTGCATGGTCAGTCAGGCGGCGGCGTCTCTGCTGTCTCTTGAAGTTGAGGGCATGGCGCTTGAGGATGTGTCCGCGATGGGCAGGGACAGAATGGTTGAGATGTTAGGCAAAGAGATAGTTGTGCGCCGCCCCAGATGCGCCATGCTCGCCCTTGACACCCTGAAAGGCGCGCTGACGGCGGCCTCCCGCTCCGCCGGTTAAACGAAAAACACCAGCAGCGCGAGGGCGACCGCCATTCTGTACGCCACAAAGGGCATGTAGCCGCCCCTTCTTGCAAACCTCATCAGAAACCTGACGGCAAACACTCCCGCCGCCGCCGCAATGACCGCCCCCGCCGCATCGCCGCCGTCGGGAAGCGCAAACCCGTTGTTCCAAGCCGTGCGCCCGATGGCGGCGCCTATTGCCGGAACGCCCATCATAAAGGCGAACTTTGCCGACTCCTCCCTCGTGTATCCGAGAAACATTCCGCCCGATATTGACGCCCCCGCCCTTGAAACTCCCGGCGCCAGCGCAAACGCCTGGGCGACCCCGATAACAAGGCAGTCTCTTATTGAGACATCGCGAAGACGTTTTCCCTCGCGGGGCTTTCTGTCCGCAAGGAAAAGCGCCGCGCTTCCCGCGACAAGCCCCGCGACCACCGCCTGCGGCTGGCGGAGCGCCCCCGCCACCAGATGCTCAAAGGCGAGCCCCGCCGCAACGGACGGCAGAACGGTTATTAGAAGGCCCGCGCCCATTCTCGCTTCGGGGCTGTCAAGAGAGCCGCGCGCCCCCGCGCGGGCAAGCCCCCGCGCCACTTTCATCCAGTCCTTTCTGAAGCAGAACAGTATGGACGCAAGAGTCCCCGCATGAAGCCAGACCGCCGTCCGCAGACCCGCATCCTCCCACGAAAACAGCCACGAAACTATCATCATGTGCGCCGTGCTGCTTACCGGAAAAAACTCCGTAATTCCCTGAACGATTCCCAGAACCGCAATCTCAATTTTTTCCAATTCGGGATGTTCCCCCTTTTTTCTTCTTCGGTGTTTTCAACGCCCTTTTCAGGTGAAGCCCGGTTTTGGAGTTCTTCGCTCCCGCCACCTCTTCCGGAGTTCCCTCCGCCACTATTTTGCCGCCCTCCGCGCCCCCGCCGGGGCCCATGTCTATTATATGGTCGGCGCTTTTTATTATGTCGGTGTTGTGCTCTATGACTATCACCGTGTTTCCCCGCGCGAGCAGCCTCTCCATTGCCGAGAGAAGTTTTTTCACATCGTGAAAATGCAGCCCGATGGACGGCTCGTCAAGAATGTAAAGGGTGTTGCCCGTTTCCCTGCGGGAAAGCTCCTTTGCGATTTTAATCCTCTGCGCCTCGCCGCCCGAAAGGGTGTTCGCCTCCTGTCCGAGCCGTATGTAGCCCAGCCCCACATTCTCAACCACGTTCAGCCTGCGGCTTATCTGCGGAATGTTTGAGAAAAAGTCCGCCGCTTCCGCCGCCGTCATTCCGAGAACATCGGCTATGCTTTTGCCCCTGTAGGTTGCCTCAAGCGTCTCCGTGCCGTAGCGCAGTCCGCCGCACTGTTCGCAGGTTGTATAGACATCCGGCAGAAAGTGCATCTCAACCTTCACGCTGCCCTTGCCTTCGCACAGGCCGCAACTGCCCTCGCGCACGTTGAAACTGAACCTTCCCGCTCCGTAGCCCCGTACCTTCGCCTCCGGAGTCATGGCGAACAGCTCGCGTATGGGAGAGAAAACGCCCGTGTATGTGGCGGGGTTTGACCTCGGCGTTCTGCCTATCGGCGTCTGGTCTATCTCTATCACTTTGTCCACGTTCCGCGCCCCGCGCAGTCCGCCGTCCCGCAGTGCGGGCAGCAGTATTTCATGTATGAGCGTGCTTTTGCCCGAACCCGAAACGCCCGTAACGCAAGTGAAAACCCCGACCGGAAACGATACGTTCAGCCCCGATATGTTGTGCTTCTTCGCGCCCCTTACCTCAATGAATTTTTCCGTCTTTCTGCGCTTCTCCGGCACTTCAATGGAGTGCTCGCCGCCGAGGTATTTGCCGGTGAGAGACCTCTTGTCCGCCGTCAAATCCTTCACCGTTCCGCACCCGATGATCTCCCCTCCGGCGGCTCCCGCTCCGGGTCCGAGGTCAAGAACAAAGTCGCTGCTTCTTATCGTGTCTTCGTCATGCTCCACCACCACAACCGTGTTGCCGTCATCCCTCATTGACCTGAGAGTGCGAATCAGTTTGTCGTTGTCCGAGGGGTGCAGCCCTATGGACGGCTCGTCCAGAACGTAGGTTACGCCGGTCATTGAAGAGCCCAGCTGGGTGGCGAGCCGTATCCTCTGCGCCTCGCCGCCCGAAAGGGTGGTGGCGGGGCGGTCAAACGTCATGTATCCGAGACCCACATTTTTCAGAAACCCGATTCTTGACTTTATCTCTCTTATGACTCCGCCCGCCACAGCCATTCCGTAATCGTCCAGTTTGAGCCCGGCAAAGAAACCTTCCGCGTCCGTTACGTCAAGCCGCGAGACATCGTGAATGGTTTTGCCGTCCACCAGAACCGAAAGCCCCTCCGCCCCTATGCGCGCCCCTTTGCACGAGCCGCACGAAACCGTTTCCGTGTAGGCGGAAATGCCCTCCCGCGCCCCGGCGGACGAGGTTTCGCTCATCCATTGCGAAAGCGAGCCTATCACTCCGGGGAACTCCCCCCCCGCGCCGTCCCCCTCAAGGATAAGCCGCCTGTGCCGCGCGGACAGTTTGCCGAAAGGGGCGCTTGTGCTGAAGCCGTGATACTCCGCCGCCCGCTCCATAAGCCGCCTGTGATACCGCGAGTTTTTCCAGGGGCGTATCGCTCCCGCCTCTATTGACAGGGAGGAGTCCACCAGCAGGTCGGCGCGAAACCTTGTCTCCTCGCCGAGGCCGCCGCACTTTGCGCACATTCCGTAGGGGCTGTTGAAGGAGAACAGTCTCGGGGAGATCTCCCCGTATGCCGCCCCGCAGGACGGGCATGAAAACACGGAGTTGAAATTAAGCGTTCTGCCCCCCGCCTCGCAGACCGCCGCCCCGCCGGATTTTTTGAGCGCGAGTTCAATTGAGCCCTCAACCCTCTCAAGCGCGCCGGGCTTTGAGGTGTCCGCCGTGTCAATGACCGCCAGTATGTCGTGCGCCTTGTTTCTCTCAAGTGATATGTCCTCGTCCAGGTCTCTTTCCTCCCCGTCTATGACGGCGCGCACAAACCCCTCCGCCCTTAACTCCTCAATCTCCTTGCGGTATATGCCTTTCCTTCCCCGGACGATGGGGGACATAATCCGCGCTTCGCCGCCCCGCGCCGCCGCGACCGCGCGTTTTGCCATTGCCCCGGCGCTCTGGGCGGTGATTTCCTCGCCGCAGCGGGGGCACATCGGCGCGCCCGCCCTTGCGAACAGCAGGCGCATGTAGTCGTAAATCTCGGTTATCGTGCCGACAGTTGAGCGCGGGTTGCGGTGGAAACTTTTCTGGTCAAGCGATATGGACGGCGAAAGCCCGTCAATAAAGTCCACATCGGGTTTTTCCAGTTGCTCCACAAACTGCCGCGCATAGGCGGAGAGAGACTGCATAAACCTGCGCTGCCCTTCGGCGAAAAGGGTGTCAAACGCGAGGGACGACTTTCCGCTGCCGCTCACGCCGGTGATGGTTACAAGTTTGCCGCGCGGGATTTTTGCGCTGATGTTTTTGAGGTTGTGACTCCTCGCGCCCTTTATGGTGATGAAACTCAAAGCGCGCGCGGCTCACCCCACGCCGCCCATTGCCATTTGCTCAAGGCGCTTGATGCGCTCTCCGGTGGGGGGGTGGGTGCTGAAAAGTTTGGCAAAGCCGCCGCCAATCACCGGGCTGACTATCATCATGTGCTCGGTGCTTTCCGCCGCCTGCTCGCTTACGTTAAAGGGTATCCGTTTTGCAAAGTGGTCCATCTTTCTCAGCGCGTCCGCAAGGAACATCGGGTTCATACATATTGCCGCCCCCTCCCTGTCCGCGCCGAACTCCCTTGTGCGCGATATGGCAAGGCGCACTATGGTTGCCGCCAGCGGCGCGACAATCGCCATTGCGAGCAGAACAAAAACATTGTTTCTGCCGTCCCTTCCGCCTCCTCCCCCGAAAATGGCGGCGAACTGCGCCATCCAGGCTATGTAACTGATTGCGGCGGCTATGGTTGCGGCTATTGAGCCCACCAGTATGTCGCGGTTTTTAATGTGGGCGAGTTCATGGGCGAGAACCCCTTTGAGTTCGTGCCTGTCCAGAAGTTTCACGATTCCCCGCGTTACGGCGACCGCCGAATGGGACGGGCTTCTGCCGGTGGCAAAGGCGTTGGGCGCTTCTTCGGGAACGATGTAAACGCGCGGCATCGGAAGCCCCGCATTGTGGGCGAGTTCCCTCACATCGGCGTATATCTGCGGGGCGGAGTTTTCGTCCACTTCCTGCGCCTTGTACATTTTCAGAACGATCTTGTCGCTCCACCAGTAACTTGCGAAGTTCATAACCCCCGCAACAACAAGGGCGATAACCGCCCCCTGCTGGCCGCCGAACGCGCCCCCGCACCAGACCAGTATCGCCGACAGAGCCGCCAGCAGAATTACGCTTTTCAAAGTGTTCATTGTTCGTTGTCCTCCGCCCGGGAGTTTCCCCCTTTGCAAGTCATATAATAATCACCCCCGCCCGCCGCGCAATGTTTGAGACGCTCTTATTTTGCGCCACCCCGGAATGTGGGCGCTCAGCATCTGTTTGAAAAGCCCGCCGTGATTGGGGATTTTCAGGTGCAGCAGTTCGTGCGCGATCACAAACCGCCGGAAGGAGGGCGGCTTGTCCAGCAGGTCGGAATTAAAACAGACCCCGCCGCGCGAAGAGCATGACCCCCATTTGCGCGTCATCGGTCTGACGGTTACCCGCCGGGGCGAGACCTTTATCCTTGCGCTCCACAGCGCGACTTCACCCTTGAACTTCTTTTTTGATACGCTCATCCAGTTTCATTATCTCCCCGATAACGCGGTCTTCGTTTTTCTCTCCCACCGCCGCGCCCGTCAGTTTGTAAAGCCCCGATTTGAGGGACATTTTCTGGTGCATGTTTTCGCGGTGGTCGGGAAAGGCGCTGAAAAGGTTTTCCATCTCCGCGGCGGTTTCCCCGGCGTTTGCGTCCCCCTCTTTTTCAAGCACAAGGCGGAACACAAACTCCCGCGCCGACATTCCGCTCTCCTCAAACTCGCGCCTGAGGCCGAGGTTTTCCCGCGCAATCCGGTTCAGGTTCTCCACAGTTTCCCTCGCCCCCGCCTGCCCGGTGTGAAACCTGTCTCTGACGTCCCGCGCCTTTCCCGCCATTGACGCAAGGCCCAGCGTCCTTTCAATCTCCGAGACCAGTTTCTCAACAAGTTTGAGCAGGTTGTTGATTTTCACCTTGTCGCTCTTGCCGCTTTGCAGGATTTCCTCAAGCGTCTCCGCGCTGACAACCGCCTCCGCGCCGTTTTCCTCCGGTCCGAACGCTCCCACGCTGTCCGCTATCAGTTTTTCGGTCTTTTCCAGAAACTCCCCGTATCTGACGGGAAGGTTGTCCCGTTCAAAACTTTTCATCACGACCTTGTAAACCCCGCAAATTGCCGTGTAGTCGTCAAGAAAGCCCCTCAGTTTTTCGTCCGGCGAAAGGATTTCGTAAAGCCCCTGCAATCCCCTGAAAAACTCAATAAACGCCTCCCTTTCGGCTTTGTCCGTAAACCGCTCTATAATTTTTTCGCCCTTTCCGCCGCCCGTTTCCTTCAGATACCCCCGCGCCCGCTCCATTTCCCGCCCGAACTTTTCAAACAGGATTTCAATGTCCTCTATAACGCCGCTCACATCCTTTGAATCAAAAGCGAGCGCTTTTTTCATATTGCCGAATATGCCGATGAAGTCCACTATCAGCCCGTATTCCTTTTCCTTCCCTCCCTCCCCGAAAGTGTGGGGCCTGTTGACCCGCGCTATGGACTGAAGCAGCACGTGGTCTCTCATCGGCTTGTCCAGATACATGCAGTAAAGAACGGGCGCGTCAAAGCCGGTAAGCAGTTTGTCCGTAACAACAAACATCTTCGGGTCTCTGCCCGGTTTCTGAAACTCTTTGCGGAGGGTTTTTTCCTCGTCCGCCGGTATCTGGTATTGCGCCACAAGGGGAAGGGCTTCGGTGTCATGCTGCGCTTTTGTGTAAACCGCCTTCACCGATTCCGGCGGGAGGTGTTTGTCAAACTCCCTTTTATAAAGGGCGCACGCCTCGCGGTCAACCGCCACAAAAAACGCCTTGTATCCGAGCGGCTCAACATTCTCTTTGAAGTGCCTTGCGGCAAACTCCGCCACGCGGCGCACTCTTTGCCCCGCTTTCAGAAAGTTTTTCAGGGTTACCGCCTTTTCAAGAACCCTGTTCAGTTGTTCAATGTCGCAAAGCCCTTCCGCTTCGGCAAGTCCGAGGAACTCTTTTTCCAGAGTCTCTGCGGGAACTGTAAGTTTGGCGGGGGCGAGTTTGTATTTCAGCCCCACCGTTGTGCCGTCCCTTATGGACTCCATAATGGAGTATTTGTCCAGATAGCCGGTTTTGTCCTCTTTGCCGAAAACCTTGAATGTTCCCCTTCCGTGCGCGGTTTTGTCCACCGGCGTTCCGGTGAAGCCTATAAGGGTGGCATAGGGAAGCGCTCCGGTCAGGTAGTTTCCGAGGTCTCCCTCAACGCCCCGGTGCGCCTCGTCAATAAAGACGAATATGTTTTTCCTGTCGTTCATATTTGCGGGCATGTCGTCAAACTTCTGAATGGTTGATATCACCAGCCCCCTGAAGTCCGATTCAAGTATTTCCCGCAGGTCTTTTTTGGTTTGCGCCCGCCGGATGTTCACCCCTCTTATGCCGCCCCCTGAGGAGAGGGAGGCGAGCCAGCCTTCCAGTTGCCCTTCAAGTTCGTTTCTGTCTATCATCAAAATAACGGTGGGGTCTCCGAGTTCCGTTTTGCGTCTTATGACCAGTTCCGCCGCCTTTATCATCGTAAAGGTTTTGCCCGACCCCTGCGTGTGCCATATCAGCCCGCGCGTCTTTTTTGTGTCCGCGCATCTTTCCTCTATCCTCTCCGCCGCGCGGGTCTGGTGCTGGCGGAGAACGGTCTTTCTCAGTTCATCGTCTTTCAAGTAGAAAATGACCCATTTTTCAATCAGTTTCAGAAATCTTTCCGTGTCAAAGAAGGATTTAACCTTGGCTTCAAAGTTGCCTTCCCGCTCCTCCCGCCAGTCAAACAGGTTTTTCGCTTCGGTGTTCCATGTTGCGCCGTAGTGGAATTCCGGCAGGTTTGTTATTTCAAACACTTGGGGCAGGGCGAACATTGCGGGGGTTTCGCGGTGGTATTGGCGTATTTGTATCAGCCCTTCATAGATTGCGTTTCTTTTCTTCGGGCTTTTGGTTTCCGCAACGGCGACGGGAATGCCGTTTATGAGGAACACAACATCGGCGCGGTGGGGTTTGTCTGAGGTTACCGTCCATTCGTCCGTAACCTGAAAGGTGTTGTTTTGCGGGTTTTCATAGTCAATCACGCGGATATTGCGCTCCCGCTTTTCGGTGTCCAGATAAACGCTTTTGTTTCCGCGCAGCCATTCAAGGGCTTCATTGTTGCCTCTTATGTCGTGGTGGACGTTTTCTATGTTTCGGACTACTTCCCGTACTGTTTCGGGGTTGAGGATGTCGGGGTTTAATGAGAGGAGTTTGTCCGTCAGGATAGAGGAGAAGATAATGCCCTGAGTTCCGCCGCGCAGACTCTCGGCGTCTTGGCGGGAGACGGGTTGCCAGCCGATTTGAGAGGCGTATTCAATCATCGGGGCTTGGACGGTTTTGGATTCTGTTATTGGGGTGGTCATGGGTTAGTCCCTCAAGTATTGTTTTGCTGCATAAACTGAAGAGTAATCAATATTGTTTCTTGTGGCTTTGATGTTTTGTGGGTTTTCCCAACTCCTCCAGATTTCTTTGTCTAGTATTCCATCAGGGTCTGTATCTATAATGTAGATTTCGCTTTGTGGCTTTAGATTGTTTTTTATTAAATCGTTTATATGTTCATCTCTATATGAAAATCCCATTGACAAAAAAGCATCACATTTTTGTAAACAAGCGGTGAAGTATTCATGGAATTGCTTAAAAGGTTTTTCTTTCGGTGCGCCCTTGAACCCCGGATACAGGACAGAAGATTTATCCGAGAACTCTTCAATGACTTTTTCAATTTCTCCGTTTTCTGTTAGTCTCCATTCTAAAGAGCCATGCAGTTTTGTAAGCCATATTTTCCTTGAAAAAGCTTTCTTTGTACTGTATTTATCGGTATTCAATAATGTGTTAAAGTCTGAGTTAGAGAAAGGTGATATTCTTTGAGGGGGTATTCCATTATCTTCCAATGCCTTTTCAATGGCACGGTCATAATTTGTTGTGAAAATTTCTATATTGTAATGATCATCGGATGGTTTTCCGCTGTTGATCAGTTCGTTAACCCAGTAACCTGTTTCTCTGAGATCTTGGTTTTTTATGGAAGACACCCCATAACTGCTGTGAACTATTTGATTTATTTTTTCTGTTAATTCTTTTGCCTTTCCGTAGTACTCTTGTGCCGAATGAACATTATTGCCCGGGTTATGATTGAGGTAAAACAAATAACAATTCTTATGTAGAAAGTCATTTTTGATGAGGCAGTTTTCTATAGGTTCAAGAATCTCAGCCTTGATAAACCATAAGACTCTTTCTATGTCAATTTTTTCACTTTTTGGTATTGGCTTATATATGTAATTGTTTATTACTTCATGGTTGAGGTGTTCCATAAATTCTCTGGTCGTAGGATACCCCAAGTCAACAGACGCTCCTGCTCCGGCGAATATGAGTAAGTTCTTCTTTTCAGACATGTGAATTTCCTCCTTTCATCAAGTCATTCAACGCAACCTTGAAGAAATCCTGCAAGGTTGCTTTCTTGTTTTCATGATGTTCAATCTTCCTGTCAATAGCCCGTAAGGTTTCGGCAATCCTCTTTTGTTCTGAGAGGGAAGGGCAGGGAAGGGGAATCGTTGTTAAAACTGATTTTGACAATTTCCCTCTTGCGTCTCCGGTTATAAATGGTTCAATGTTTATAAAATTCAACATATAGCAAAGAAAGTAGTTATCAGAGATTTGTGGCTTTGCCTTAACTACATGCGCGTGGTTGTT